>NZ_AUTL01000118.1:0-2814 GCF_000498015.1 Pseudoalteromonas sp. TAE79 | reverse complement strand
AGAGCGGCTGCAAGGACAAATGGCGAACGTGATATCGGTGTGTGACCGCGAAGCGGACATCTACGAATACTTGCAGTATAAACTGACCGAGCAGCAACGATTCGTCGTACGCTCGATGCAAAGTCGTCATATTGAAGAAGGTGAGGATAAGCTCTATGCGTTTGCAAGCGAGCTGATGAGTGCAGGCACCAAACACATCCACATTGCACAAAAAGGAGGAAGAAAAGCCCGAAGCGCAACACTGGATATCACCTATGCGCCAGTGACACTCAAAGCGCCTTACAATAAGAAAGGACACTCCCTCCCAGTTTACTATGTCGGCTGTACAGAGCGAGGAAACGCTAAGAACGGCTTAAGCTGGCACCTATTAACCAGTGAACCAGTCACCAGCAAAGAAGACGCCTTAGCTATCATCACCTACTATGAGCACCGTTGGCTTGTAGAGGAATACCATAAAGTCTGGAAAAGTGAGTAAGCGTCCGAGCAACGACACCTAGCAGAGTGGATTTAATTAATTGAAAATACCGTCTGTTTCTACTGGAGGTATTATGCAAAAAAGAACCCTTAATGACTGGCAAAAATTGATTGAGCAGCAACAAACCAGCGGCTTATCTATTGTCGCATTTTGTAAAGAAAACATGTTACCCACTTCAAACTTTTATAAATATCGGTCTAAGTTACAAGACGCTGCAAAAGCACCTAAATTGGTGAAAGTGCAAAACAAAGCCATTCCCCATAAAGTGAATGCCTCAATCACGTTATCTCATGGTGAAACTCATTTAACTATACCAACCTCATCTGAGCCTACATGGGTGGCTAATTTAATAAAGGCGCTGCAAGCATGAACATGTTTATTGATGTGCCCGACGTGTACCTTTGCAATCAGTTTGTCGACTTCAGAAAATCCATTAATGGCTTAGCGGCCATTGTTGAAAGTGAACTCGAACTGTCAGTGCTATCCGGTGCCGTGTTTGTTTTTTGTAATAAAAGCCGAGATAAGCTGAAGATATTGTATTGGGATAACACAGGCTTTGCCCTGTGGTATAAACGCCTCGATAAGCACAAATTTAAATGGCCGAAAAACCTCAGCGCCGACACCCTAAACTTAACCGAGCAACAATTACACTGGTTATTATCTGGGTATGATGTCATAGGGCATCAACAAATCAACATCGAAAACGCTAGCATTATTTAGATCGTCGCGGGATCAATATTAACCATCGCATTAAGCTAGTTTACGGTAAAAAACATTATAAAATAAAAGGATGAATATTGATGTTAACCGCCTTCCAAACGATCCGGCGTTGCTTAAAAAGCTGTTGGTAGAGCACGCTGAAAAGTTAGCGCAAGCGACTGCGAGAAACCGGTATCTAGAGGAGCAATTCCGCCTAGCGCAACAAAAACAATTTGGTAAAAGTGCCGAAGTCTTTGACGCACAAGGTGAATTGTTTAATGAAGCCGAAGACATCATTGAGCAACCTGATGAGCTTGCTACGCAAGAGATTAGCTACACTCGCAAAACACCAAAGCGCAAACCATTACCCAAAGACTTACCCCGTGAGCAAGTGATTCATGACATTGCCGAAGAAGACAAGTTGTGTAACTGCTGTGGTAATGAATTGCATAAAATGGGTGAAGACGTCAGCGAAAAGCTCGACTTCGTCCCCGCAAAGATAAAAGTCATTGAGCATATTCGCCCAAAGTACGCGTGTCGTGAATGTGATAAGTCAGGGTCGAATAACAGTATTAAACAAGCCAAGATGCCAAACATGGCCATCAACAAAGGCATGGCCACGTCCAGTTTGTTAAGTCAAATCATCACCAGCAAATATCAATATGCACTGCCACTGCACAGACAAGAGTCGATGTTCAAGCAATACGGCATTGAGCTTAGCCGTAAAACCATGAGTGACTGGGTACTCGTCGCATCCGCTACCTTGTTTGAACCGCTGATACAACGACTGAAACACGCGTTACTTAAACAGCCTGCGATACATGCCGATGAAACGACGGTCAATGTGGTCAACGCCGACAAAGTAAAAAGTTACATGTGGCTATATTGTACCGGCACGGATTCGCCATCGGCTATAAATAAACACAACCCAATACCAAACATTGTGCTTTACGACTATCAAAACAGTCGGGCAGCTTCCTGTGTGCTTAATTATCTGGATGGCTATTCGGGCTATTTACAGGTTGATGGTTATCAAGCGTATGCACAAACGCAATCAACACTAGTTGGTTGCTGGGCCCATGCACGTCGTAAATTTATAGAAGCAAAACACGTGCAGGGTAAAAACAAGACAGGCAAAGCCGACGTAGTCTTGAGTCTTATTCAAAAACTGTACGGCATTGAATCAAAACTCAACGATAAAACACCAGAACAAAAGCATGAAATAAGGCAAGAGCAAGCGAAACCTATTATCGATAAACTGCATAAATGGCTAGAGCAAAACCAGCCACGTTTAGTCGGGAAAACCAAGTTAGCAGAGGCAGCAACCTATCTCGCTAATCAATGGCATAAACTTATAGTTTACCTTGAAAATGGTCAGCTTAATATCGACAATAACCGCGCCGAGCGTGCTATCAAACCATTTGTTATTGGCCGTAAGAACTGGATGTTTAGCCAAACCTCACGCGGCGCAATAGCAAGCGCTCACCTATACAGCATCATCGAAACAGCAAGATCCAACGGCTTAACGCCATTTGATTACATCATGCATTGCCTCGATGAGCTTTGTCAGCCTGAGCCAGACATAGAACAATTATTGCCTTGGAATATCAATATCTAGGTGATGATCACCGGACGTTTAC
>NZ_AUTL01000117.1:0-23552 GCF_000498015.1 Pseudoalteromonas sp. TAE79 | reverse complement strand
ATAGCAAAAAGATTTTTCCATGTGGTGTGCTGCAATGAACAAGGGCGCTTAGTTAAAAAGAAAATGTTAAAGCGTGCGCAAGTGTTATCTTTTTTCCAACAACACACTACGTGTTTAGTTGCTTTAGAGGCCTGTGCAACTTCTCATTTTTGGGCTCGAGAAATCAGAAAATGTGGTCATCAGATAAAGCTTATTCCACCTCAGCATGTAAAAGCCTTCTTAGTTGGCAATAAAAATGATTATAACGATGCTTTAGCAATTAGCGTTGCTTCAAAACAACATCATATTAAGAGTGTCTGTATAAAATCAGTTGAGCAACAAGATAACCAAGCACAGCACAAAGCGAGAGAATTAGCGGTCAGACAAAGAACGGCACTATGCAATCAAATCCGAGGCTTAACTGCTGAATACGGAATTATTTTAAATCAGGGTATAAACACAATACGCAAAAGTATCCCCCTAATTTTAGAAGATGAAAATACCGGATTATCAGGCGCATTTAAAGCGGTACTAAAGCAGTTAGAAACACAATTGAGTAACTTAGACAGCTGCATTGAAACTTACAGTACATTAATAGTTGAAACAGCAAAAAATAATGATATTTGCCAACGGATCCAAACAATACCTGGATTTGGTCCTATGGTATCAAGCGCCTATTTCAATGAAGTTGGAAATGGCAGTAACTATAAAAGAGGCCGCGATGTTTCAGCGTCTTTAGGTATCGTTCCGCGTCAACACAGTAGTGGCGGGAAAGATACTTTACTTGGGATAAGTAAGCGAGGAAATAGCTACTTAAGGTGCCTGTTGATCCAAGGAGCAAAAGCGGTTGTCTCAAGAGCAAAAACGAAGAATGATAAATTAAGTCAATGGATAAACCGACTGGTTCAAACTCGAGGGCATAATCGAGCATGTGTAGCTTATGCCAACAAGATGGCGAGAATGGCTTGGGCTATTAGCGCTTCAGGTGAGAGTTACTCACCCGTATAAATACTCTTCAAAGAATTGCGTAAGTGGCTAAAACGATGACATAACAGGTCAAACCTGCATATTGAAAACCTATAGAGT
This sequence comes from Pseudoalteromonas sp. TAE79, assembly GCF_000498015.1. NCBI lineage: Bacteria > Pseudomonadati > Pseudomonadota > Gammaproteobacteria > Alteromonadales > Pseudoalteromonadaceae > Pseudoalteromonas > Pseudoalteromonas sp. TAE79. The sequence goes on along the minus strand of NZ_AUTL01000117.1, from coordinate 22,487 downwards.
TCAGTGGTAGTAAATACCGATAACCTGATCAGGACAATATGCGCGGATTACATCAAGGTCAGAAGTAATAATCTTCACTAAAAGACCGTATATATGACAGCAAACCTGTCCCTGCTATCGTTGAATGACACCTTGCAATACTGGAGGAGACCATATATGAACTCTGCTTGAGATAGATTTATTATCCAGAGTTCTTGTTAACTATATATGGGGGGGCTTTATCGTTTTTTAAACGCCTCTAAGTGCTCCTAAACTCGCATTTTAGGTTGGTTTGGGTATACTTGCGTGGCTAAAGTACAAAATCCTTAAAACATCACGTTTTAAAACATAATTTCATAGTGGAAGTAGAATGGAACAATATATTGAATTTATTACAAATCATCCCATTTTAAGCCTTGCTTGGGTTGGTATTGTTTTCCTTATTGTTAGTGGCTGGATAAAAAGTAAGCTTTCAGCTGTTCGTCAAATAAATCCTCAGCAGCTTACGTTACTTATTAACCGTGATGACGGTCAAGTAATCGATATACGTGCGCAAAAAGAGTTTAATGCAGGGCGTATTTCTGGTGCTGAGCATTTGAGCCCAGAGAATGCGAAAAAATCTGACTTTTCAAGCCTTGAAAAGTACAAGACTAAACCCATTATAGTTGTATGTACTACAGGTATGACTGCCCAAGGTACTGCAGCCGCTATGAGTAAAGCTGGTTTTGAACGAGTTTACTTATTAGCAGGTGGCATGGGTGCGTGGCAATCTGCCAGCTTACCAACTACAACAGGTCGCTAATCAGTTTAGCTAGGCCGATAGAGGATTTATTATGAGTAATGTTGTTTTATACACCAAGGCGTATTGTCCATTTTGTCAGCGTGCTCTTTCGCTTTTAAATAGCAAAGGCGTTGAATACACTAATTATGATATTGGTGTACAGCCTGAACTACGCGCTGAAATGATTGCTAAAGCCGGTGGCGCAAGCACAGTACCGCAAATTTTTATTAATGATGAACATATCGGTGGCTGCGACGACATGATGGCTATTGAAGCGCAAGGTAAACTTGACGCTAAGTTAAACGCTTAATTTAATTATAATAACGAACAAGTTAGGAATAACAATGAACGAAGAAAATCAAAACGTAGCCGCTGCTGAAGCTGGCGCACAATTTACTATTCAACGTATTTACACTAAAGATGTATCGTTTGAAACGCCAAATTCTCCGGCCATTTTTCAAAAAGAGTGGACGCCAGAAGTTAAGCTAGACCTAGATACACGTTCAAACAAGCTGGACGAAGGTGTATTTGAAGTTGTTTTAGCGCTAACAGTAACTGCGTCTATTGGTGAAGAAACTGCGTTCTTATGTGAAATTCAACAAGCGGGTATTTTTACTATTGCTGAAGTTGAAGAAGTGCAGCTTGCACATATGCTTGGTGCATTTTGTCCTAACGTGTTGTTCCCATATGCACGCGAAGCTGTTTCAAACCTTGTTAACCGTGGTACTTTCCCACAGCTTAACCTTGCGCCAGTTAATTTTGACGCATTGTTTGCACAATACATGCAACAACGTACTGCGCAAGCTGACCAGGTTACAGCAGACGCATAACCTATGAGTACAGCAACTACAGCTGTTACTGTATTAGGGGCGGGGTCTTACGGCACCGCCCTTGCTATTTGTTTAGCCCGAAATGGTCACAACGTGACACTTTGGGGACGAAATAGCGACGACGTTGCCACGCTTGCAGCTGAGCGGAAAAATCAACGTTACTTACCTGATGCTCCTTTCCCAGACACTCTGACTCTTGACGCTAACTTACAACATGCCGTTGCTAGCAGCGCTATTGTACTTGTTGTTGTGCCAAGTCATGCTTTTGGCGACACACTTGCCCAGATAAAACCTGCACTGCAAGAGGGTGCTAAAGTAGCGTGGGCAACTAAAGGGCTTGAGCCTAATACTGGACGTTTGTTACAAGAAGTTGCTTTGCAAGAATTGGGTGATGACATACCACTTGCGGTACTTTCGGGGCCTACGTTTGCAAAAGAAATGGCTATGGGGTCACCTACAGCTATTTCTGTGTCTTCTACGTCGCCTGAATTTGCTCAGCAGCTCGCTGATTTACTTCATTGTGGTCGCTCATTCCGTGTGTATAACAATGATGATTTTATTGGTATACAGCTCGGTGGTGCGGTTAAGAATGTAATTGCCATTGGTGCCGGTATTTCGGACGGTGTTGGTTTTGGCGCTAATGCGCGTACCGCGCTTATAACCCGAGGCCTTGCAGAGCTTACTCGTTTAGGTTGCGCTTTGGGTGCTAAGCCAGAAACCTTTATGGGAATGGCAGGCCTTGGTGATTTAATACTAACCTGTACAGATAACCAATCACGTAATCGTCGATTTGGTTTGGCGTTAGGTAAAGGCGAGAGCGTTGATGCTGCTATTGAGTCTATTGGCCAAGTAGTTGAAGGCTTTAGAAACACTAAAGAAGTGTATTTACTAGCGCAGCGTGCTGGCGTAGAAATGCCAATCACTGAGCAAATTTATAAAGTACTTTATGAAAATAAAGACATGAAAGAAGCCGCTATGGCTCTTTTAGGACGAGAACAACGCGCTGAATAAGCGCTTGAGCTAGGCCTTAACTAAAAAACCGACATTATGTCGGTTTTTTATTGCCTAACGGATTATACTTACTGGGCGTTAGGGAAGCCCAACTGACGCCACGACTCGTAAACAAACACGGCGACTGCATTTGACAGGTTCATACTACGGCTATTTGCTTGCATAGGAATACGTACACGTTGCTCTTTTGGCAGTGCTTGGATCATATCATCAGGTAGACCGCGGGTTTCAGGTCCAAATACTAAGCAGTCGCCGGCTTCGTAGTTAGCTTCATGATGGAATTGGCTACCTTTGGTTGTACATGCATATACTTTTTTAGGCTTGCACTTCTCAAGATAATCTTCAAAAGAAGCATGGCGTTGAACATGGCTAAATTCGTGGTAATCAAGGCCCGCACGCTTTACTCGTTTGTCGTCCCATTCAAAACCTAACGGCTCAATTAAATGCAGTGCATAGCCGGTATTGGCACATAGGCGAATAATATTACCAGTGTTAGGCGGTATTTCAGGTTGGTATAAAACAATATCCAGCATAGTGAGCCTTTTAAATAATCTGTAGTTTAACGATTTTCAGTATACACGAAACCCTTCAAAAAAATGATATACTCACACTATTGAATACTCCTAATTATCGGATTAAAACGTGCATAACCGTAGCTACGAATTTTGGGTTAAAACTTCCAGCACTGTTACCATGGTAATGGTTAGTTTAATGATTGGCGCAAAAACATGGGCGTGGCTTNCCGCCATGAGTTTTTTGGTGTTAGGCTACGCACTGCGCCCAGCAGATGATGACCATAGGTTTGGGCACGGTAAAGCTGAAGCACTTGCTGGACTTGGGCAAGCCGCGTTTATTGCAGGCTCAGGTTGCCTACTTGCTTTTCATGGTATTGAGCGGTTATTTAACCCTATACAGTTAAGCCATTCTTTATTAGGTGTGTGGGTAAGTATTTTTGCTATTGCGTGTACGCTCGTCATTGTATTTGTACAAAACAAGGTGGTTAAGTATACCGATTCAATTGCTATAAAAGCCGACTCAGTACATTACAAAGGTGATTTAATATTAAATGCCGCTGTGCTATTAGCTATTTTGTTAGCTTATTATGGTGTGTTGTATGCCGATCCTGTTTTTGCGATAGGTGTTGCCGGTTACTTACTTTATAACAGCTGGGATATTGCTCGCGATAGTGCCGATCATTTAATGGATAAAGAACTGCCGGACGATGAAAAGCAAAGCATATTTGATATAGCCAGAGCCCATGCTGATGTACATGGTGTGCATGATATTCGTACGCGCCAAGGCGGAAAAGTTAAGTTTATCCAAATGCACTTAGAGCTTGATGATCATTTAAGTTTGATTCGCGCGCACAATGTGGCTGATGAAGTAGAGGCAATGCTTAGCGAACGCTTTGAGTCTGAGGTAGATATACTGATCCACCTAGACCCTTTGTCGGTACTTGTTAAGCCGTCACCGACTCACAAAACTGATACAAGCTCTTAAGCAATGGCTGGCGTATTTCATCACGTTCAAAAAATAGCTCGTGTTTAGCGCCTTCAAAACTCTCAATCGTTGCATGAGCATGCCTTTTTGCAAGACTGTACTGTGCTTTGTTATTTACCACTGTATCGCTAGCTGCACTTGCTATAAACAAAGGGATTGGTACGTTTAGGTTATCAACAGACTTTAAAAACGATATTGTAGCTGCTAACCAGCCAAACGTAACGCCACCTAATTGTATGTTAGGTTCTAATTTATAGGTTTGCCTAAAGTAGGTGTAACGCTTCTCGCTGCTAGTAAGTACGTTTTCGGTAAATGGGATCGGGTTGTAGTTGCCTTGTCCAAATGCATAGCAAGAGTGTAAACCAAGTAAAGTGGCTAATTTAACAATAAACTTCGTTGGTATTTTGGGTACGTCTTTTGTGAAAATATCAAACATAGGAGCAGACAAAAACACGCCTTTATAGCTATTTTCAAATTTTGCTAAATAATCAATAGCAATGGCGCCACCCATTGAATGAGCCAGCATGACTTTTTTACCTTGCCAATGTTTTGAAACTATTTGCTGATCAAAGTTATTTAGGTCACTGCTGTAGTTATTATAATGTTTTACAAAGCCTTTATGTTTATTTTTAAGGTGCCTGTAAGAGCGGCCCTGACCTTGATGATCCATAATAAACACAGCAAAATTATTACAATACAGCTCCCAGAGCAGTTCTTTATATTTTTCTAGGCCTTCAATACGCCCTGTACTTACTACTATTGCGGTTGTCGCGTTTTTAGGGATTGCGTATGCGTAAAATAGCTTTCCTGATGGCGTATCTAAGTAGCTTTTAATTAAATTTGAAGTATAAAAAACATTAATGGCCTCTTGATTGCTCTCAAGCTGGGCTTCTGAACTATAAAACATGCTTTACTCTTTTATTAATGGCAAGGTTATATTAGCACACAAGCCACCTAGTTCTTTATTTGATAATACTAAACTGCCACCATGCGCAGTAATAGCATTTTTAGCAATCGCCAGCCCTAAACCCGTGCCACCACTTACGCGATCCCGCGCATCTGATTGCCTAAAAAAGGGCTCGCAAAGCTTGCCCAGTTGCTCATTTGGCACACCAGAGCCATCATCACATATTTCTATATAAATGGCATCAGCATGCTTTAGAGTAATGCTAATAGTATTATTTGCGTATTTGATAGCGTTGCGTAGTAAGTTTTCAAGTGCGCTGGCAATAAGGCTTTCGTCGCAATTAATATTTACGTCTACAGCGCCCACTATATTTAGCTGCTTATTATTTTGTTTTGCTTCAAACTGCGCATCGTTAATAACGTGATCTACAATTATTTGTAATGATTGTTTTTGCAGTGAAAGCGCTTGGCTTTTTGCTTCTAAGCGAGAAACTTGCAGCACGTCTGCAATCATTTTATCGAGCTGGTTTGCTTCTTTTTCTATGCGTAATAAATACGATTGGCTANTAGCCATTTTTAAACGTGTAAGAGGCGATCGTAATTCATGTGATATGTCGGCTAATAAGCGTTTTTGTGAGCTAATTAAAAGCTCTAACTGATTAGCCATGCTGTTAAAATCTCGCCCAAGTATTCCGAGTTCATCTTTACGGTTTACAGAAATATCGGCCCTTGCACTTAAGTTACCCGCAGATAATTTAATAGCTGCTTTTTTAAGGCTATTTATAGGGGCTATTAAGTTACGGCTAAATACAAAACTTAAAATGAGAGATGCAACAATTGCGATGACTATTTTCATCCAATTAGGCATAAGCTTAAAGCGCATTAATAGCGGCGGTTGATGGTTAATATCTATTTCGTAAAGATAAAAACTCCCTTCAGGCACGTTTATGTTAACAGGGCCGAAGGCTTGATATTTCTCAGTGAAAATAATTTGTGGTGACATATTTTGAGTAAAGTTTAATAAACTTAAGTCGATGCTCTCTGGCACCTCTTTACTGCTAAGAGAGTCCTCGCTTTGAGCTGCGCTTAAGTATAAAAGTTTACGCTTTGATAGGCGAGGGTGTACTAATACATCGCTTAGGCTGCGCTTATGTTTAATAGCAGTGCGCTCAATACTTTTGGCGGTATATATTAAGTTTTTTTTCATAGGGCCATAAAGCGGCTCGTTAGTTACCGCGTTAATAGCGGTAATGTTACTTAAAAATATAAGCGCTGCAACGGTGCCGATTATAGTTAACCAAAACCAAATAAATATTTTAAAAAACAGGTAGTGCCCAGGGTGTTTTAACCAAGCAAAGTAAGTGCTTTCATTCGCCTTGGATAAAGACATAACCCGTACCTCTCATTGTTTTAATTCGCTCACCTGGAATATGCTCTCCTATTTTTTTGCGGATATTACTTACATGCATATCGATAGAGCGATCGAAAGAAGCTAAACGCCTACCTAGTACTTCTTCACTAATTTGCTCTTTACTAACCACTTCACCTGCATTTTTACACAATAGCGTGAGTATTTCGTACTCTGTACCAGTAAGCGTTAGTGTAGAGCCGTCTATTGAAGCCTCGCGCGCAGCAAGGTTAACAGTAATGCCATTAACGAGTAACTTACTCGTTGTAGCTACATTTAAGCTATTAATGTGCTCTATACGGCGAGTTATTGCTTTTACGCGGGCTAGTAATTCACGATGATTAAAAGGCTTTGGAATGTAATCGTCAGCGCCTAGCTCTAGACCAAAAATACGGTCAAAGTCTTCACCTTTTGCTGTAAGCATTATTACCGGTGTGAGTTTTGTTTGCCTAAGTTGTTTAAGTACTTCAAAACCATCAAGCGTTGGTAACATTACATCTAGCAATATCAGGGCGTAGTCATTTGCTTGTGCTAGTTTAAGGCCTTGTTCACCGTCGTGTACGCTTTGTATTTCAAAGCCTTGGGCAGTTAAATATTCACTTAATAGCTCACAAAGGCCAGTGTCGTCATCAATCATTAATAGTTTCATTTACAAACCCTTAGAGTTGTTTATAGCGTTATTTTACCCGCTAAATAGTGCAAAGGTGAATCTTTACACAACCTTTACACTGCTTTGCGTTACTTTGCGTTGAGTTAGGTATAGTTAACTCACTGGCGTATACCCAGTCAGCCTCAAGATACAGAATTCAGCGTTTCACAGCAGCTGGCTATCAAGGCGTGACTTTGCAAGAATGGCATTCCCTTTTAAAAAGTCACAACACCGAGAGCTAGTTGCTGTGAAACGCCCAAAGGGTTGGTTTTAAAACGATTTATTCTGCGTTATCGATTTTAACAAGGGAGCAACCATTGGTTACAATCAATGCCTTGCCTAAATAGTTTTTAATTCCAACTGAAACTCGTTTCTTGCGGTTGATTGGGTATGTTAGCCACAACCAACCCAATATTAAGGTAATGATTATGACTAAAGTAAACACACTATCAAAATTAGTACTTATTTGTGGCTTAGCAACAGCAACTCTTGGCGCTGGTAGCGTATTAGCTAAAGGCGACGGGCATAAGCAAGGCCATTCTCAAGCTCGTTTTTTACTTTCTGATCGCGGCGTTGAAAAATTAAGCCTAACAGATGAACAGCAAACTAAGCTAAAAGCTATTTTTGAAGCACAAAAAACACAAATGAAAGCACTGCGTGGCGACGATAAAGAAGCCCGTAAAGCGATGCGTGAAGCGCACAAAGCAAAAATGGATGCATTACTTTCGGCTGCGACATTTGACGAAAATGCAGCAAAAGAGCTATTAAATGAACGCCGCGAAAAAGGTGAGCAATTTGGTTTAATTAAACTAAAAACACAACACCAAGTAATGCAAGTGCTTAACGCTGAGCAAAAAGAGAAGTTTGCTAAAATGCAAAAGCGTATGAATAAAAAGCACCGTAAACAAAAAAGTTAATTTTACTTTTTTGTAAATACTAAAAAACCAGCGTAATGCTGGTTTTTGTATTTAGGGCATTATGAAGATAAATCACTTAAAAAAGTCATCTTCATTTTTAGCCAGCATAGCTTCAATATCTTCAATCATGTCTTGGCTAAACTCTTCTGCTGAGGTGATTGGCGCAGAAATTTTATTATTTTCAAACGACCAATCACCCAAATCAATTAGCTGACAGCGCTTGGAGCAAAAAGGGCGAAATGGGCTTTGCTCTGACCATTCAACTTTAGTTTTGCAGGTCGGGCAGTTTACAATAGTAGGCATAATTTACTCTTTACAATCTTTTTCTGCATTTTACATTACTTAGATATGAGTCTCTAGGTATAAGTAAGGCTCTGAGTTTAGTGTTCAGAACCTTGTCACTTTTACTATGGACCTTTAAAAATTAGTCACGCGATTAATTTCACCAAGGGATGTAAGGCCATCGGCTGCTTTGCGTAAACCTGATAAACGTAAATTATTAAATCCGGCTTTAAGTGAAACGTCAGCTATTTCAAGCGAGTTACCACCGCGCATAATAATTTGGGCTATTTCAGGAGTAATTTGCATTACTTCGTAAATACCCACACGCCCTTTGTAACCATCAGTACAGCTATCACACCCTTTAGGCATATATAACGTCATTTCTTCAATTTGCTCGGCACTAAATCCTTGGCGAGCAAGTTCTTCACTCGGAAGTTGTTCTGGCGTTTTACATTTAGGGCATAATCGGCGCGCTAGGCGCTGAGCTATAATTAAGCTAATTGAACTTGCTACGTTATATGCAGGTACGCCCATGTTTAATAAGCGGGTAATGGTTTCGGGCGCTGAGTTTGTATGCAATGTTGATAAAACCAAGTGACCTGTTTGCGCTGCTTTTATTGATATTTCAGCAGTCTCAAGGTCACGTATTTCACCTACCATAACTACATCAGGATCTTGACGTAAAAATGCACGCAGTGCGTTGGCAAAAGTCATATCGGCTTTAATATTAATTTGTACCTGGTTTACACCTTCAAGGTTAATCTCAACCGGATCTTCCGCAGTACTAATATTACGCTCTGGCTGGTTTAATATATTTAAACCTGTGTATAGCGATACGGTTTTACCAGAACCCGTTGGCCCTGTTACCAATATCATCCCTTGAGGCTGGGCAAGCGCATCCATATAGAGCTTTTTCTGCTCAGGCTCATAGCCTAATACATCAATGCCTAACATAGCGCTTGATGAATCAAGGATACGCATTACTATTTTTTCACCCCACAAGGTAGGCATGGTACTTACACGAAAGTCGATACTTTTGCGTTCAGTAATTTTTAGTTTTATTCGACCATCTTGTGGTTTGCGTTTTTCGGCAATATCGAGTCGCGACATTACTTTAATACGCGCAGAAAGCTTGGTTGCTAATGTATTAGGTGGGCTTGCCACTTCATGCAAAATGCCATCAATACGAAAGCGAATACGGTACTTGTGCTCATACGGTTCAAAGTGTAAATCAGAGGCGCCTTTTTTAATGGCATCCATTAAAATTTTGTTAATGTAAACGATGATAGGCGCATCATCTTTATCGTCATCTTGTGGAGCTGTATCTCTTTGGCTTTCTGAGTCTAAATCAGCAAATTCTTGAAACTCGTCATCAGTTAAATTTAAGCTGCCAGTGGCATCTAGCAACTGCTCAATTTTGTTATCGAGTTGAATATAATCAACAACAACAATTTCACATGAGAGACCGGTACTAAATTCAAAGTTTTCGAATGCGCCGTAATCTGTTGGGTCTGATGCTGCTATATAAACTTTTCGATCTTTTTGAACAAGCGGCAAAATGTGATGTTTACGTATGAGTTTTTCTTTTACGAGATCGGCCGGGATTTTTGTAAGATCAAAGTCTTTTAAATCAAAATAAGGTACGCGAAACAAATCAATACATTGTTCAGCTAAATCTTTACTATCGATTTTTCCACATTTAGAAATAAGCTCAGCTGTTGAGGCAAATTCATTTTGTTTGTTTTTAACCGTGTCGGCATCAATGCGGCCAAGGGTTATAAATTTTCTCAATAACGGTGAGTTAATATTCATTGCGCACCTGTTTTATTCCTTCAATAGTTAGCAATTTATCAGAAAAAAGAAGGTGATTACATCACCTTTCATTCTTTGTTGTGATTTTACTAACTAAAATACGAGTTTGTGTGAGTTAGGACAGTGTTAATGTGAGTTAGTTTTGTTGTGTAATGCATATTGTAGGTACTTTTTATGAAGATCAACAAGTTCTATATGCACTAGGTTTAAACTACGGTCGTTATTTAAAATATCATTCGCTTTTTGCTGTTTATCGGCACGTGACATTTGCGAGGCAATAATACTTTTAACTTGCTTAATACTTGTGCTATCGCGTTTTACTGTACGCGCTATTTGTACACAGCTTGGTACATCAATAAGTAAAGTGTGGTTGCAATATTTATCAAGGTTGTTTTCAAACAATAAAGGCGCTACTAAAACAACATAAGGGCTAGTTGCATTATTTAAATGGTTTAGTATTTTTGCGCGAATAAGAGGGTGTAGCAACGCATTAAGCCATTCTTTGTCACTGTTGTTAGTAAATATTTTTGCGCGTAGCTCTGCTCTATTTAATGTGCCATCAGGCAATAAAATATGTTCACCAAAGTGGGCTGTAATCGCTTTTAGCCCTTTGCTATTTGGGAGTACTACTTCGCGCGCAATTATATCGGCATCAACTATTGTAATACCAAGCTCTTCAAACATATTGCTTACGGCCGTTTTGCCACAGCCAATACCGCCTGTTAAACCTAATACCCAGCTGTTTACTTTAGTAATTTGCTCACTCATTTTAATAACCTATTAAATTAAAATAAGCGCCTTGAATTTGGTTGCCCCAAAGCATAGTGATCCAGCCTGCTATCGCTAAATAAGGGCCAAAAGGGATAGGGGTCGCTTTGTCTTTACCTTGTATGCTTAACAGTGCAATACCTATAATGGCACCCACTACGCTCGAAAACAGAATAATAGTAAGCAATGACTGCCAGCCAAGCAAAGCACCAAATACAGCAAGCAATTTAAAATCGCCATAACCCATGCCTTCTTTTCCGGTTAGTAACTTAAATAACCAAAATACGCTCCACAAACTCAAATAGCCGCAAGCAGCACCAATAATGGCATCAGTTGGGGTAACGGTATAGCCCAGTACTGCAGCAATAAGCGCCAGCCATACAAGCGGTAGGGTAATTTGGTCGGGCAGTAGCATATGGTCAATATCAATAAAGGTAAGCGCTACTAAAGCCCAAGTAATTGCTATATAAAGTAAAGCCTGCTCAGTAGCGCCCAGCTTATATGCAACCACTAAGCTTAATAGTGCAGTTATTGCCTCTACAATAGGATAGCGAGCCGATATCGGGTTACTACAACTGGCGCATTTACCTTTTAAAAATAACCAGCTAATAACAGGAATATTTTGCCACGCTTTAATTGCGGCTTTACATTTAGGGCAGGTAGAGTTGGGCTTTACTAAATTAAAAGTTGAGTTTAAATCTGAGCTAAAAGGCTCGTTGGTGTTTTTTTTATTACTTTTAAGTTCGCTTTCTAAAAGCAGCCGACATTCGCCTTGCCATTCGCGTTGCATTATTAGTGGCAAACGGTAAATAACTACGTTTAAGAAACTACCAACACACAAACTCACCAAGCCAATAGTGGTTAAATAAAACCATAATTGGCTTTGCATTACTTCTATAATACTTTGCATATAACGACCAAATAATTAAATAATGAGCTTAAAAACCTAAACAACTGCACCAAGTTGGAATATAGGCAAGTACATGGCAATAATTAAACCACCAACTAGCACGCCTAATACGGCCATGATTAATGGTTCTAGCAAGCTTGATAGTCCATCTACTGCATCATCAACTTCTTGCTCATAAATAGTCGCTACCTTACCTAGCATGCCATCGAGCGAGCCTGACTCTTCACCAATAGCCACCATTTGTATTACCATGTCAGGAAATATTTTAGAGTTACGCATTGCCCAGTTCATTTGGTTACCCGAGCTAACCTCGGCTTTAATATCTAAAATAGCGTAACGGTAAACCGCATTACCCGAGGCGCCTGCAGCAGAATCCAGCGCATCAACTAGCGGTACACCAGCGGCAAAAGTGGTCGAAAGGGTACGCGCATAACGGGCAACAGCCGCTTTATTTAAAATCATACCAATGATTGGCAGTTTTAAAACAGCTCTGTCGGTAGCATCGCGGAGTTTTAAGCTTTTTAGTTTGGCCTCTTTAAAAGCCCAGCCGAATGCAATAATTGCTATTAGCATCATCCACCAATATTCCTGCATAAACTCCGATATACCAATTACAAATAGGGTAAATGCAGGGAGCTCAGCACCAAAACCAGCAAAAATATCCTGAAATTGCGGTACAACAAATATTAGCAATATTGAGGTAACTATAAGTGCGATAACTAATACCGCAATAGGGTAAAACATCGCTTTTTTAATTTTTGATTTTAGTGCTTCAGACTTTTCTTTATAAATAGCAACGCGGTCGAATATTTTATCTAAAGCGCCAGATTGCTCGCCCGATGCCACTAAATCGCAATATAAATCATCAAAATAACGGGGGTGATGTCGCAGTGCCTGCGATAACGGTTGGCCAGCCTTTACTTCATCAGCAATGGTTTCCATGAGTTTACTTACACTTTTATTGGAAGAGCCGGAACCTATCATTTCAATTGACTGAATAAGTGGCACGCCCGCCATCAGCATGGTAGCAATTTGCCGAGTAACTAGGGCAATATCTTTTGGGGTTATTTTTTGTTTACTTGCGATACCAAATAAGGGCTTAGCTTTACGTTTTACTTTAGAGGGGGTGATACCTTGTTTACGCAATTGCGCTTTAACTAACGCAACACTAGAGCCGGTTATTTCACCCTCCAGACGCTTGCCTCGAGCGCTAACGCCAACCCATTGAAAAACATCCTGGCTTGCACCATCTTTTTTTGCCATTAAAACACTCTTTTTACATTATAATAGCCAAGGTAGCTAAAATAGCTACCTTGTTAAGTTTTTTACAAGTGTTATGTTTGTTATATAAATTATTCAGGATCTTTTGCTGCAGCTCTACAGTTAGAAGGTCTATATTTAGAAGCCAAACTACCACCGGTACAAGTCCATGTAATAGAGCCAGAAGGAAGGGTGCCGCTAGCAAGAGCCGCACCACCAGAAAGAGGTGCAAGCTCTATCGTTCCGTCGCCCGCAGCAGCAGTATAATTAATAGTTATCACCCCGGTAGCTTTTGTAATACCAACACTAGTCACGTTATCTGTTGCAGGCGGAGCAGTCCAACCTAAATCTAAATCTGCGGCAGAACTTGCATTCTCTGCAACAGTTGTTTTAGCTCCAGAAGCTAATGAAAGACCTTCAGTAACTTTAGCCCTAACAGTATAATCCTGATATGCAGGCAATGCTACTGCTGCCAGAATACCGATTATTGCTACTACGATCATTAATTCAATTAGGGTGAAACCCTTTTGGTTCTGTTGTGTCATTGTTTTCATGTTTCCTCTCCTAAAGGATAATGTTGTGGTAAATAAACGTTATTTAAGTAGCATTAGTGCTTGGCTTAATTTGTTTATTTAACCTGTTTACTTAATTTGTTTATTTAAACTGTTTACCTAACCTGTTTATTTAAAGAACAAAATTTACTGTACAGCGTATTTTAGTTTGTATAAACAAGAACACGCTGTGCATTTAGTTATTAAAGTTGCCAATATTTAGCACTTTAATGTGTTATTGAGTTACTTTTATATTTATAAATTCGCTTATATTTTTAGGTATAGCCGTATAAATACTTAACTTTTTATACATTTCATTGCATTCATTAATATTAAACCAGCTAATTAGTGCTTTTATATTAATGGTACATTCATTTATAGTACAACAGCGTGAGTTTACCACTGTTTTTTACTTTTTAGTACACGGGTTATATTTAAAAAAGCATTTTATTTAACAAAATGTTAAAAAGCAATCCTTTCGGGTTATTTAATGCTTTATAGTATCTATTGTCAATGAATTAGCGCAGTTTAAATTTAAAGTCTGCGTTATTATTAATCAAATCGCATTGATAAATCGATTGATTGTAAGTTTTTTGTTAACGCCCCACTTGATATAAAGTCTACCCCAGCTTGTGAGAAAGTTTTAAGCGTTTGTAAGGTCATATTGCCCGAAACTTCAAGTTTTGCGCGTTTGTTAGTAACCACTACAGCTTGCTTAATTTGCTCTACGTTAAAGTTGTCGAGCATTATAATATCGGCACCCGCATCTAGCGCTTGTTTTAGATCAACAAGTGATTCAACTTCTACTTCTATTGGTTTGTTTGGTTGGTTTTGTTTAGCTTGCGTCACGGCTTTGTTTATTGAGCCACAAGCCGCAATATGATTTTCTTTAATTAAAAAAGCGTCAAATAACCCAATACGATGATTTGCACCACCGCCACACTTTACTGCGTATTTTTGCAGCGCGCGCAGACCTGGAATTGTTTTACGTGTATCGAGTAATTGTGTAGTGGTGCCGTTTAACTCTTTTACGTAATGCGCTGTAGTAGTGGCTGTACCCGATAACGTTTGTACAAAGTTAAGTGCAGTACGCTCGGCAGTTAATATTGAACGCGCTGAACCAGTGGCTGTAAATAATGTGCCGTTTGCCTTAACTGCGTCGCCATCGTTTATAAGTACATTAACCTTAACGCTTGGGTCTACTTGTTTAAATACTTCAAGGATGATGTCTTTTCCGCAAAAAATACAGTCTTCGCGGGTGATTACTTTGGCGTTTGCTTGCTCATTTTGAGGGATCAATTGCGCGGTAATATCGCCTTCTTGTGCGGTTTGATAATTTAAATCTTCGTCAAGTGCTAGAGTAACAAGCTGAGTAATAAGAGTGTGCGAAATAGACATGGAATGCTCATAAGCGTTAATAAATTAAGCAAATTTTACTATGTTTATAAAAGAAAGAGAAGCGATTGCATTTTCACCAATATAAAGATAAGCGCTTGAAGTAGATTCGTACCTACGTATGGGTTTGAATTATTTGTAGGTGAGGTTTTATACCTCGCTTGTTACTATCATTGTTTTAATAAATCCTTTAGCATCAGTACTATGTATCTCTTGGTGTTTATATAATAAACGTATCATGAAAATAGATTTAAATGGTGTTTTAAGTACGGTAGCGCAGCGGCCTTGTTCGCATTTTGATGAGCGCCCTGATGAGGCTGATATTTCTTTATTGGTGATTCACAATATATCATTGCCAGCAGGGCAGTTTGGCACCCCTTTTGTTGATGGGTTATTTATGGGGTGCATTGACTGTAATGCTCATCCAAGTTTTAGTGACTTAAGGAATTTACGTGTATCGGCCCATTGTTTTATAAAGCGCACCGGTGAGGCTATACAATATGTACCTTTTGAAAGGCGTGCTTGGCATGCAGGTCAATCTGAGTTTGAGGACGCGCCTGCGTGTAATAACTTTAGCATTGGTATTGAACTTGAAGGTACCGACATCGCACCATATTCTTTAGCACAGTACAAAACATTAACTATTATTAGTAAATCTATAATGCAACGCTATCCAAAAATTACCCCTTCGCGTATTGTTGGGCATTGCGATATTGCCCCTGGGCGTAAAACAGATCCTGGCAGTAGCTTTAATTGGCCATTGTTTTTTAATATGCTTGAACAACTAAGTTAAGAGAGTTATTCCCATGATTTTAGTTTCTATAATAATTGCATTGATTCTGGAGCGTTTAGGGGCTCGGTCTAATTACTGGCAGATAAGCTACTACACAAATGGTTATTTAAATCGCTCTAATAAACTACTAGGTGACAAAGGGTTATTTAGTTCTGCACCGGGCTTTTTAATTTGGCTTTTACTCCCAGTGATTGCGGTGGCACTAATTTATTGTTTGTCAGATTTTGTATTGTGGCAGCTGGGCATTAATATCGCGGTGCTTTTGGTTTGCTTTGGTTGTGCTAAGCAGCGTGCTTTATATAAGTCGTACTTAAATGCGTTAACGCGAGATGATGGTACTGCTGCATCTTTATATGCGTTGCAAATAGGTCAAAAGCGTACTGATGATCAAGATGGTGGCGAAACCTTTGGGCAAACATTGGCTTGGGTGAACTTTAGATTTTACTGCGCGGTTATTTTTTGGTTTGTTGTTTTAGGCGCGCCAGGTGCGGTTTTATATGCACTGGTGCGTACTGTAGCTGATTTAGTACGAGAAGATCATAAAGTAATATTTGCTAAGCGTTTTAAACTTACACATAAACTATTGTTTTGGCTCGACTGGTTACCTGCACGTATTACCAGCTTTGGTTATTTAGTAATAGGTAACTTTAATAAAGGCACGAGCTGTTGGTTACGTTACGTACTTAACTTTAAATCTCCAAACCGAGAAGTAGTAACATGTACTGCACTTGCTGCAGAGCAAGTTGAAAAGCGTTATTACGGCTGTACCTACGAAGCCACTTGTATGATTAAGCTTGTTAAGCGCAATGTATTATTTTACTTAGTACTTATAGCGCTACTTACATTATTTGGCGGACTATCGTAGTCGCGATTTTATATCGCGCATTGTGTTTCTCGGTTGGGAGATTAGTTGCTAAATGTCGCGGGGTAAACCCGCTGCTACGATTGCGTAGTCGTGATTTTATATCGCGCATTGTGTTTTTCGGTTGGGAGATTAGTTGCCAAATGTCGCGGGGTAAACCCGCTGCTACGATATTGTGTAGTCGCGATTTTACATCGCGCATTGTGTTTTTTTTAGTTAGGAGATTAGTTGCTAAATGTCGCGGGGTAAACCCGTTGCTACGAGTTTAGATAAATACTATCCCAATATGGGTAGTCTGCAATATTTTCTATTAAATTTGCACGCAAAGGGTTTGCGACTATGTATCTAGCACAGCTATTTAAGTCTTCGGTATTTCTTATTAAGTGATCATAAAACCCTTTTTGCCAAAGCTTTTGTCTGCCAAATTGTCTATACACCGTGGCTGAGCGTCCTTTGAAGCTTCTAATTACCTCGCTTAATGTTGCGCTATCGGATAATTGTAGTAACCAATGAATATGGTTTGGCATTATCACGAAAGTATTTGATTTAATCAGTTGCTCTCTTTCTAATTTCCTCATTTCATTGATAATAGCTCTATTAATTATTAAGCTTGTGAGTAGGTTATTTCGCTCATGACAAACCAGTGTAATAGCGTAATAGTGATTTGCTTTTGATACTCTTCCCTTTCGTAATAAATATGAACGATGCATAACATACCCGTATTTTAGCAATCACAGACCCACGAATTTAAAGCATATGCAATTTTTATAAATTTGCGTAGTCGCGATTTTATATGGCGCATTGTGTTTCTCGGTTGGGAGATTAGTTGCTAAATGTCGCGGGATAAACCCGCTGCTACGATATTGTGTAGTCGCGATTTTATATCGCGCATTGTGTTTCTCGGTTGGGAGATTAGTTGCTAAATGTCGCGGGGCAAATCCGCTGCTACGATATTGCGTAGTCGCGATTTTACATCGCGCATTGCGTTTTACGTTTAGGTAATTGCTTGCACAATAGTCGCGGGATAAACCCGCTGCTACGATATTGCGTAGTCGCGATTTTACATCGCGCATTGTGTTTTACGTTTAGGTAATTACTTGCACAATAGTCGCGGGGTAAACCCGCTGCTACGATATTGCGTAGTCGCGATTTTACATCGCGCATTGTGTTTTACGTTTAGGTAATTACTTGTACAATAGTCGCGGGGTAAACCCGCTGCTACGATATTGCGTAGTCGCAGTTTTATATCGCGCATTGTGGTTTACTTTCATCCTGTTGTTAATTTCTTTAATAAATTCAACTAGAGTTAACACTCTATTTTTCTGGTCAGACCAATTGTTTTCATCCTATTAACGTTATAACAGTTTTTGTAAATTGCGCATTGTTTAATCTTCGTTCAAAATGCGTTACGCTACTTTAATTGCTCAAATTACCTGTAAATTGACAGCTAATAAGGTTTTTGATACCGTATTGAAAATTTTTGGTATGACCAATTTACCTTTTGGGTAAATCATACTACTCAAAGCCCCGCTTTATGGGCTCTTGGTATTTATACAACGCGGACGTTGATTCATGTCTTTAAAGATCAAAGCAGCAAAGTTATCTGATGTTATTTTACAGCAACTCGAGAACATGATTCTTGAAGGCTCGTTAGCACCAGGTGAAAAGTTGCCACCAGAGCGTGAACTAGCAAAGCAATTTGAAGTGTCTCGCCCGTCACTGCGTGAGGCAATTCAAAAATTAGAAGCGAAAGGTTTAGTTACGCGTCGCCAAGGTGGCGGCACGTTTGTAAAAAATCAGCTCGAAGAAGGGCTTACTGATCCACTTTTTGATTTGATTAGTAAACACCCTGAGTCGCAGTTTGATTTACTTGAATTTCGTCATGCATTAGAAGGGATTGCTGCTTACTACGCGGCACTGCGCGGAACCAGCAACGATTTTAGTAAAGTGAAAGAAAGCTTTGATAAAATTGCCCTCGTTAATGATGATTTACAGCAAAAAGCAAAAGCAATTAATGCATTTCACTTTAGCGTGGCAGAAGCCTCGCATAATGTGGTTTTACTGCATTTAGTAAGAGGCATGAAAGCGCTGCTTGAGCAAAATGTATTGCAAAATTTAACTGTTTTATTAAAAAAGTCAGATATTAGCAGTCAGTTAGCCGAGCACAGGCGTTTATTAATGGATGCCGTTATTGACGGTAATCCAGAACAAGCCCGTTTAGCAAGTAATGCGCACTTAGCATTTATCGAAGAAGCACTACTTGAAGCAGGCAAAGAGCATTCGCGAATTGAACGTAGTTTAAGACGCACTAAACAAAATTAAGTTAGTACATAACTACTTTGAACACACAAATTAAGTAGCTGTGATATTAAATTAACAATATTCGTATTTTAAACATAAGGAAACCTCCATATGTCTGAAGTCAATAAAATTGACGTAGACGCGCTAGAAACACAAGAGTGGTTACAAGCTCTTGAATCAGTTGTGCGCGAAGAAGGTGTTGAACGAGCTCAGTTTTTACTTGAGCAAGTATTAGAGCAAGCCCGTTTAGATGGCGTTGATATGCCAACGGGTATTACCACGAACTACGTTAATACTATTCCTGTAGATCAAGAACCTGCTTACCCGGGTGATGTAAATCTTGAGCGTCGTATTCGTTCAATTATACGTTGGAACGCGATTATGATCGTTCTACGTGCATCTAAAAAAGATCTCGACTTAGGCGGCCATATGGCGTCTTACCAATCATCTGCTGCATTTTATGAAGTGTGTTTTAACCACTTCTTTAAAGCGCCAAATGATGTAGACGGTGGTGACTTAGTTTATTACCAAGGTCATATTTCTCCAGGTATTTATGCACGAGCATTTGTTGAAGGTCGTTTATCGGCTGCGCAACTAGATAACTTCCGCCAAGAAGTTGATGGCGAAGGCTTACCATCGTACCCACACCCTAAGTTAATGCCTGAGTTTTGGCAGTTCCCTACGGTATCAATGGGCTTAGGTCCTATTTCATCAATTTATCAAGCACGCTTCTTAAAATACTTAGATGGTCGTGGCTTAAAAGACACTAAAAACCAACGTGTATATGCGTTTTTAGGTGACGGTGAAATGGATGAGCCAGAATCACGTGGTGCTATTTCTTTCGCTGCACGTGAAAAACTAGATAATCTTTGTTATTTAATTAACTGTAACTTACAGCGTTTAGACGGCCCAGTTATGGGTAACGGTAAAATTATTCAAGAGTTAGAAGGCTTGTTTAAAGGCGCTGGCTGGAACGTAATTAAACTAGTGTGGGGCAGCGGTTGGGATATTCTGCTTGCTAAAGACACAACAGGTAAATTACTACAATTGATGAACGAAACAATTGATGGCGATTACCAAACATACAAAGCTAAAGATGGCGCATACGTGCGTGAGCATTTCTTTGGTCGCTACCCTGAAACAGCTGCCCTTGTTGCTGATATGACAGATGATGAAATTTTTGCGCTTAAGCGTGGTGGTCATGAGCCATCAAAACTATTTGCTGCATTTAAAAAAGCAGAAGAGACAAAAGGTCGTCCAACTGTAATTCTTGCTAAAACTGTAAAAGGTTACGGCATGGGTGAAGCCGCTGAAGGTAAAAACATTGCGCACCAAGTGAAAAAAATGGACATGTCGCATGTTGCACATTTACGTTCACGCCTTGGTCTTGATGACTTAGTATCTGAAGAGCAATTAAAAGAATTACCATACCTAGAGCTTGAAGAAGGTTCACCTGAGTACAAGTACCTACATGCGCGTCGTGATGAGCTTAAAGGCTACACACCTAAGCGTATTCCACGTTTTAGTGAAAAACTTACGTTGCCAGAAGTAGATGCATTTAAGCCACTACTTGAAGAGCAAAAGCGTGATATATCTACTACTATGGGCTTTGTTCGTGCACTTAATATCTTATTAAAAGATAAAGGCATTGGTAAAAATATCGTACCAATTATTGCAGATGAAGCGCGCACATTTGGTATGGAAGGTTTATTTCGTCAAATCGGTATTTACAATCCGCATGGCCAAAACTACACGCCACAGGATCGTGATATTGTTTCTTACTATAAAGAAGCAACTTCAGGTCAAGTATTGCAAGAAGGTATCAATGAGTTAGGTGCAATGTCGTCATGGGTTGCTGCTGCAACATCATACAGCACTAACGATTTACCAATGATCCCATTCTACATTTACTACTCTATGTTTGGTTTCCAACGTGTTGGCGACATGGCATGGATGGCGGGCGATCAACAAGCACGTGGTTTCTTATTAGGTGCTACAGCGGGTCGTACAACGCTAAATGGTGAAGGCTTACAACACGAAGATGGTCACAGCCACATTCTTGCAAACACGGTTCCTAACTGTGTTTCTTATGACCCAACTTACGCGTTTGAAGTGGCTGTTATTGTACAAGACGGTATTCGTCGTATGTACGGTGACGACCAAGAAAATATTTACTACTACCTAACGCTTATGAACGAAAACTACCATCAACCAGCTATGCCAGAAGGCGCTGAAGAAGGTATTCGTAAAGGTATTTACAAGCTTGAAAGTTACGAAGGTAAAAAAGCCAACGTACAGCTATTAAGCTCAGGTACCATTATGACTGAAGTGCGCAAAGCTGCTTCAATCTTAAGCGAAGAATATGGTATTGCATCAGATGTTTACTCAGTAACATCTTTCAATGAGCTAACGCGTGATGGTCAAGATGTTGAGCGTTTCAACATGCTTAATCCTGAAAGCGAGCAAAAAACAGCATTTATCACAAGCGTATTAAACGACTCTGTGACTGTTGCAGCAACGGATTACATGAAAAACTACGCAGAACAAGCGCGTTCATTCATTCCAAGCAGCAACTACAAAGTGTTAGGTACAGATGGTTACGGTCGTTCTGATAGCCGTGAAAACCTACGTCGTCACTTTGAAGTTAACGCAAGCTACGTTGTTGTTGCTACGTTATCTGAACTTGCTAAACGCGGTGAAGTTGAGAAGTCAGTAGTTGTTGAAGCACTTAAAAAGTTCAACATCGACACTAACAAACTTAACCCACTGTACGCATAAGAGGTTTGCAATGAGTATTGAAATTAAAGTACCTGATATTGGTGACGACGAAGTAGAAGTAACCGAAATATTAGTAAGCGTTGGCGATAAAGTAGATGTTGACCAATCATTACTAAATGTTGAAGGCGACAAAGCATCAATGGAAATACCTGCTTCTCAAGCGGGGACTGTAAAAGAGATTAAAGTTAACGTTGGCGACACCGTTACAACAGGCTCTTTAGTATTTTTGTTTGAAGGCGAGAGTGAAGGCACTGATGAGAAAAATACATCAGCCGCTGCTCCAGCTAAATCTGAAGAGGCAGCACCAGCTGCTTCTGCAGGTTCTTCAATTAAAGAAGTAACTGTACCAGATATTGGCGATGATGAAGTTGAAGTAACTGAAATCATGGTTTCTGTTGGTGACACCGTTGAAGAAGAGCAATCTATCTTAAACGTGGAAGGCGACAAGGCAGCAATGGAAGTTCCAGCTCCATTTGCCGGTACAGTTAAAGAAATTAA
Organism: Pseudoalteromonas sp. TAE79; assembly: GCF_000498015.1. Taxonomy (NCBI): domain Bacteria; kingdom Pseudomonadati; phylum Pseudomonadota; class Gammaproteobacteria; order Alteromonadales; family Pseudoalteromonadaceae; genus Pseudoalteromonas; species Pseudoalteromonas sp. TAE79. Next base: position 296 of record NZ_AUTL01000117.1, on the reverse strand, counting down.
AGTAGCCGCTGGNTGTTTGTTTTTGAAGTAGCAGGAAGTGAATCTGCAGCACCGGCTAAAGAGTCGGCTCCTGTAGAAGCGCCAGCTGAGAGCTCAACAGCAAGTTCAGCACCAAGCACTAAAGAAGTTAATGTGCCTGATATTGGTGGCGATGAAGTTGAAGTAACTGAAATTATGGTTGCCGTTGGCGATGAGGTTTCAGAAGATCAATCAATCTTAAACGTTGAAGGCGACAAAGCTGCAATGGAAGTACCAGCTCCATTTGCAGGTACAGTTAAAGAAATTAAAGTAGCCGC
>NZ_AUTL01000116.1:12679-36170 GCF_000498015.1 Pseudoalteromonas sp. TAE79 | reverse complement strand
GCTGGCGATAAAGTATCGACTGGTTCATTAATTTTTGTATTTGAAGTTGCAGGCAGTGCGCCAGCGGCATCTGCACCAGCTGAAAAATCAGCACCTGCAGCAGCGGCTAAAACTGAGTCAGCACCGGCTCAAGCAGCACCTGCAAAAGCAAGTAATGAAAGTTTCACAGAAAACAGCGCGTATGCTCATGCATCACCCGTTGTTCGCCGTTTAGCGCGTGAGTTTGGTATTAACCTAGCTAACGTTAAAGGCACTGGTCGCAAAGCCCGTATAGTTAAAGAAGACGTGCAAAACTATGTTAAAAACCTAGTTAAGCAAGTTGAATCTGGTCAATTATCTGCAGGTAGTAGCGCAGGTGGTAGTGAGCTTGGTCTTATTCCATGGCCTAAAGTAGATTTTGCTAAATTTGGTGAAATTGAAGAGAAAAAACTGTCTCGCATTCAAAAGCTATCAGGTAAAAACTTACACCGTAACTGGGTACAAATCCCACATGTTACACAGTTTGATGAAGCTGATATCACAAGCCTTGAAGTATTCCGTAAAGAGCAAAATGCACTTAGCGAGAAGAAAAAGCTTGGCGTTAAAATCACACCACTTGTGTTTGTGATGAAAGCAGCGGCTAAAGCACTTGCAGACTTCCCAACATTTAACTCTTCACTGTCTAGCGACGGCGAAAGTTTAATTCTTAAGAAGTACATTAACATCGGTGTTGCTGTTGATACGCCAAATGGTTTAGTAGTGCCAGTGTTTAAAGATGTTGATAAAAAAGGCATTATTGAATTATCACGTGAACTAATGGAAGTATCTGTTAAAGCACGTGACGGTAAGCTTACATCGTCTGATATGCAAGGTGGCTGTTTTACTATCTCTAGCCTTGGCGGTATCGGCGGTACGGCATTTACGCCGATTGTTAATGCGCCAGAAGTTGCTATTTTAGGTGTATCTAAATCTGAAATGAAACCTAAATGGAATGGCAAAGAGTTTGAACCAAAACTAATGGTTCCGCTGTCTATGTCATACGACCATAGGGTTATTGACGGAGCATTAGCTGCACGCTTTACTGTGACTCTTGCAAGTTACATGAGCGATATTCGCCAGTTGGTGATGTAACCAGTTTAGTAAAATTGGTATACGCAATAAAATAAATAGAATCAAATCCCAGCCAGTTGTTTTTAGCTGGGATTTTTACCATTTGCAATGATACAATCTTTGTACGAATTGCATCACTTTGTGCGCTGCTCACTCTTTCTGCCTTGCAGAAACATGGCAGTTAAATTTTAGGGCAGTGTCCCGTTCAAACAATTAAGGTAAAAGCATGAGCAACGAATTAAAAACTCAAGTTGTTGTACTAGGCGGTGGTCCTGGTGGTTATTCTGCGGCTTTCCGTGCTGCTGACTTGGGCTTAGAAGTTACATTAGTAGAATCTCGCGAAACATTAGGTGGCGTATGTCTTAATGTTGGTTGTATTCCTTCTAAAGCACTTTTACACGTAGCTAAAGTGATTGATGACGCAGCAGAAATGTCATCTCACGGTGTTACTTTTGGCGCACCAAAAATCGATCTTGACCAAGTTCGTACTTGGAAAGATTCTGTAGTTGGCCAGTTAACTGGTGGACTAGAAGGCATGGCCAAAATGCGTAAAGTGAAAGTTGTATCTGGATACGGCAAATTCACTGGCAGCAATACTTTAGTAGTTGAAGGCGCAGACAGCGCTACAACTATCACGTTTGATAACGCGATTATTGCAGCAGGTTCTAAACCAGTTAACTTACCTTTCATCCCAGAAGATGACCGTGTAATTGATTCAACTGGTGCATTAGAACTTAAAGACGTACCAGAAAAACTACTTGTACTTGGTGGTGGTATTATCGGTCTTGAAATGGGTACGGTTTACCGTGCGCTAGGTTCTGCAATTGATGTTGTAGAATTTGCTGATCAATTAGTACCAGCAGCTGATAAAGACATTATTAAAATTTACCAAAAATACGTAAGCAAAAAATTCAACGTAATGCTTTCAACTAAAGTTGTTGGTGTTGAAGCTAAAGAAGACGGCTTATACGTAACGTTTGAAGGTAAAAACGCACCAGCAGAACCAGTACGTTACGACAAAGTACTTGTTGCAGTTGGCCGTACTCCAAACGGTAACTTACTTGATGCTGAAAAAGCGGGCGTAAACGTTGATGAGCGTGGCTTTATTAATGTTGATAAGCAATTACGTACTAACGTAAGCCATATTTTTGCAATTGGTGACTTAGTTGGACAGCCTATGCTTGCGCATAAAGCGGTTCATGAAGGTCATGTTGCTGCAGAAGTTATTTCTGGTCAGAAGCATTTCTTCGACCCTAAATGTATTCCTTCAATAGCGTACACAGACCCAGAAATCGCTTGGGTAGGTGTTACTGAGAAAGAAGCAAAAGAGCAAGGCTTAAAAGTTGAAACTGCGGTATTCCCGTGGGCAGCATCTGGTCGTGCAATTGCATCTGCTCGTACTGAAGGTTCTACTAAACTTATCTTTGATAAAGAAAGTGGCCGTATAATCGGTGGTGCTATGATCGGTATTAACGCGGGCGAAATGCTTGGCGAAATCGGTTTAGGTATTGAAATGGGTGCTGATGGTGAAGACTTAGCGCTTACAATTCATGCTCACCCAACATTGAATGAATCAATCGGCCTTGCAGCTGAAATTTTTGAAGGTTCAATCACTGATTTACCAAACAAAAAAGCAGCTAAAAAGAAGTAATTTAACTTCTTAGTATTTGCTTAAAAAACCCAACTTCGGTTGGGTTTTTTTATGTCTATTTTTAACTTAGATAAATATAAGATTAAATAACAAGAAGTCGTTACAATGCGCGCTTAATTAATTGAAGGTAAATACAGTGAAAAACTCAGTTTTAGCATTACGCGCTCAACAAATAAGTGAATCTCGTCGAGAGTTTAATGCTCGAGGCGGTAAATTAGATCGCTGTGAACAATGCCTGATTGCTAAGCACTACTGTATTTGCAAAGGTGTTGAGCATGCAGATTGTAAGGCCGCTGTGTGCTTACTGATGTATCATAATGAAAGCTTTAAACCTTCTAATACAGGGCGTTTAATTGCTGAAATAGTGCCAGATAACCACGCATTTAGATGGGATAGAACAGATCCTAACCCCGCTCTTTTAGCTTTAATAAATGATTCGCAGTATCAGCCTATGGTCGTCTTTCCTGCTGAAGATGTAGAAGAGGGCAGAGCCATTACAGAAGTGAGTATTGAATCAGGTAAAAAGCCGCTATTTATATTCTTAGATGGTACGTGGCGCGAAGCTAAAAAAATGATTCGCAAAAGCCCTTATTTAGATAACTTGCCTGTACTTTCTGTTACTGCTGATAAACTATCTGATTACCGATTACGTGTAGCCCCTCATGCGCATCAACTAGGCACTGCTGAAGTGGCTATTATGGTATTAGCACTTGCGGGCGAAATGGATGCATCGACAAAATTAGAGCAGCATTTTATTAAGTTTCGTGATGCGTATTTATTGGGTAAGCGCAATAAAGGCCGACCGCTAGAAGGTTAATTTTACGAAGTTAAGCAAATGCTTGCTGATTTTTTAAGTGAGCAAGTGCTTTATTTTGAATTGCTCTGAAGCCTTCTTCAGATGTTAATTGTAAAACAGTATTATACAATTGACTTATACTATTATGCACTTGAATAAACGAGATACAGTCTTCACCAATCATTTCTTTTGCTTCTTCAACTCGTTTTAAAAAGTAGCAGTTAATGTCTATTTTGCCATTAAATTGAGTCGTTGCAATTGCGTCTGCTATTCTATTAAGTTGATAACTAAACTCATCAGGTCGAGCACCCTCACCCCACTTGCTAATACGAATGTCGCGTTCTAACTGAATAATTTCGTTAAGTATATTTTTAAACTCACTCATTGGCATATTTAAAAAGTTATAACCTTTGGGGTTAAATAAAGCTTTATAGGGATTTTCGCTGGGGGTTTGGGCACTAAATACACCAATTGGTTTTGCTGTACTTGCGTCTGATACTTTACATAAAAAGGTATTACTTTGAGATGTTTTAAAATTCATATCCATTGAGTATTTATGATCCTTGCGTTATTTAGTTATCGGCGCAATTAATAAAAAACTTAGCGAAATTTAAAATATTAATAAAGTATTTTAAGGTCTTAGCATTGATTTGCTGTGACGCGATATTACTCAGTAAAGATTAGTGATAGTTGCTCAGTGCTTTACTCACCCAAATTTTAGGCAAAGAAAAGCGCGCTCTATCTCTAGGCGCGCTTGCGGAATCTTCTAATTTTCTGCATCCTGCAATTGAACTTAATCAACTCCAATTTTCACTAATCCATGTTTATTACTATATTACTTTTTAGTTCTATGTAATGTAGACCGTCCGGGCCTGTATCCTTTAATTCCTAAACATCCTGTAGGGTAAATACTATTACCAAATCCTTAATTACACTTCCTAGTGTATCCTTGTTTTAACCAATCCCTTGTGTTGCCTTAAAGGCCTGTCCATTTATTCCTTCAACATCCTGTTGAACAACTTAGCCTTGTTATTATCCTTTTCGCATCTTCCTGACGCTGTCCTTTTTACAACATTGCGTTGTGATACTCATCCTGAGCCTGTCCTAAAATCCGTGTTGTCCTGATAACCTAATCATTGGTTGGTTGAGTAAGCAGTCCATTTCCTTTTACTCAATAAGCGTCATTGCTTGGTTGATGCGTAAATTATAGTGCAATAGAGCAACTAAAATAGAGATAAAACTACATTCAATTAGTGTTTTTGCAATAGCAATAAAAATAAATCTCATATAATTCATGTGTTTAACTGTTTTTAGGTTGTTTTTTATCTTGTTTTTTACTCATTAGCTGTCACATCCGTAAGACATCTCTTACACCGTATTTCCTTTTGGGCGTTATTTACATATTTACATTTATTTAAAGTGTGCACTTTTAGAATGAGCACGGTAGAATTCGTTGATAATAACAGTTATTTAGGTGGAATAATGAAGAAAGTATTTGCACTTGTTTTAGGGGTAGTTGCATCGGCACCAGTCTTTGCAAACGATGTTGTTAACATCTACTCTTTTCGTCAACCGTTTTTAATTCAGCCAATTTTAGAAGACTTTACAAAGCAAACAGGCATAAAAACCAATGTTGTTTTTGCTAAAAAAGGGCTAATTGAGCGTGTTAAACGCGAAGGCAAGCACAGTAAAGCTGATTTAGTATTAACCTCTAACTTTAGCGCGCTTATTCAATTAGAAGATTTAAAATTAACACAAACTATAAAAAGTGACAGTGTAAATAATAATGTTCCAGCCGCCTTTCGTGACGGTGATGGCCAATGGGTTGCGCTTACTAAGCGAGTGCGTAATGTGTATTCATCAAAAGAGCGAGTTGGTGAGTTACCTAAGCTCACTTATGAAGATTTAGCAGACTCTAAATACAAAGGACAAATTTGTACGCGCTCAGGCAAACATCCATATAATTTAGGTTTAGTAGCTTCTATGATTGCACACCATGGTGAAGCGCAAACTAAAGAGTGGCTTNTTGAAGGTGTGAAGGCTAATTTAGCGCGCAAGCCTCAAGGTAACGATCGTGCTCAAGTTAAAGCTGTTAAAGAAGGTTTATGTAACTTGGCATTAGGTAATAGTTACTACCTTGGCAAAATGCTAGAAGATAAAGAACAAAAAGGTTGGGCAGAGGCCGTAAATATTAACTTTCCGAATCAAGTTAATCGTGGCTCACATATAAATGTATCGGGTGCGGTTATTACCAAATACGCTAAAAACCCTGAAAATGCATTAAAGCTCATAGAGTATATGACCGACAGCAAAGCACAAAACATGTATGCCTCATTAAATATGGAGTATCCAGTTAAGTCGGGTGTTGAATTATCAACTTTGGTTTCCTCTTGGGGTAGCTTTAAAGAAGACAGCTTGCCACTTGATGAGATTAGTAAATATCGTCCGTTAGCACTTAAGCTAATTGATGAGGTGAAGTTCGATCTTTAATGACTAATAAATTTAAGCTGTCTAAATGGCAGCTCTTTGCGTGGTCGACTGGCTTAATACTATCGGCCCCGTTGTTTTTTCTTCTTTTTGAATCTCTACAAGGTAGCTCTAAGGTGTTTTCTCACCTGTGGGATACCGTGCTTTGGGATTACATAACCAATACCGTATTGTTAGTTTTAGGTGTTTGCGTCCTTAGCTGCGCCATAGCTTTGCCACTTGGGTGGCTAACGGCTTACTGTAGTTTCCCGGGTAAAAAACAGTTTGAATGGGCACTTATGCTACCCCTTGCTATGCCCACCTATATTATTGCCTATGTATACACTGATTTATTAGATTATGCGGGCCCGGTGCAAATAGCGCTGAGAGAATGGTTTGGCTGGCAATCGCCTAGCGACTATTGGTTTTTTGATATACGTACATTACCCGGCGCCATCGTTATGATTGCCTTGGTGCTTTACCCGTATTTATTTTTAATTTTTAAAACGGCCCTTCGCGAGCAGTCATTCAAATTAGTACAAGCTAGCCAGTTAATGGGGCTATCTCCTTGGCAAAGCTTTTTTAAAGTTAGTTTAGTGCTCTCTCGTGGGGCAATTGTGGCGGNTACGATACGTGGTTTGGTTATTACTCACTTACAGCGGCCGCTAAAATATCGGGTGTGATGTTACTGCTGTTATTTTTAGCATTAATGGCAGAGCGTTTTAGTCGTCGTAATCAAGCGGTATTTGAGCGCCAATCAAGTGTAAATAGCGAATCGCTCTATGTATTAAAAGGAAAGTCTGCTTGGCTCGCAACGGCATTTTGTAGCTTTATTTTACTTATCGCTTTTGTAATTCCTATTGCAGTACTTATAAATTACGCCATTACCTACTTTGATAAAGCATGGGATGTAGAGTTTTTTAGTTACTCTTGGCAAAGTTTAAAAGTGGCAGGGGTTGTAAGTGTTATAACCATTACATTGAGTGTTTTTGTGGTTTTTTATCAGCGTGTGGCAAAGCAAACGTATCCGCTTATTCCTGGGCGTTTAGCAAGCACAGGCTATGCGCTGCCTGGCACAGTACTCGCTATTGCGGTTTTGTTACCCCTTACATTATTAGAGAACACCATTAACACAGCGCTCGAGCCGTATAATTTAGATATTGGCTTACTGCTTACAGGTAGCATTCTTACTATTATTATTGCTTATATTGTTAGGTTTTACGCCATTGCACACGGAGCAATTGAGTCGAGTTTTTTACGTATTAGTCCATCACTTGATATGGCAAGCCAATCAATGGGTAAAAGCCAAGGGCAAACGCTGCGTTTAGTGCATCTACCTTTACTGCGAAGAGGATTGCTCACTGCTGCCTTATTGGTATTTATTGAGTGTATGAAAGAGTTGCCGGCTGCGCTATTGCTCAGACCGTTTAATTTTGAAAGCTTAGCTACTCATGTATTTCAGTATGTGAGTGACGAGCAGTTAGAGCTTGCTTCAATATCTGCATTATTTATTGTTATTGTTGGGTTTATTCCTTTGTATTTTATTAATCGTTCTATGGAGCAGCGTAGTTAAATGAGTAGTTTAATTTTACAAGGCGTGAGCTATCACTATAACGGCACAAAGGTTATTCACGATTTAGATTTAACAGTAGGTAAAGACGAAATTGTTTGCCTACTCGGGGCGAGTGGATGCGGAAAAACAACCACATTAAAAGCGATTGCAGGTTTAATTGAAGCCAAGCAAGGGTCTATTTTTATAGACGGTAAATTAGTGAGTGATGAGCAATCGTTTGTCTCACCTGAGCATCGTAACATCGGCATGATGTTTCAAGACTATGCGTTGTTTCCGCATTTAACGGTGGCAAATAATATCGCATTTGGGCTTAGTAATATGAGCAAAGCTCAAAAGCAGCAACGCGTTGATGAAATGCTTAAGCTTGTACATTTAATTGGCTGTGCTGACAGGTTTCCACACCAGTTATCGGGTGGCCAACAGCAACGCGTCGCTATCGCTCGTGCATTAGCTTATAAACCTAGTTTATTACTCCTTGATGAGCCCTTTTCAAACATCGACACACAAGTACGCTTTGAATTAATTGCCGATATACGTCGAATTATTAAGGCAACTCAAGTATCTGCTGTGTTTGTTACACACTCAAAAGAAGAGGCGTTTGCGTTTTCAGATACACTTGCCATTATGCATCGCGGTAAAATTGAGCAACAAGGCACGCCTGAGCAGCTTTTTGCAGCTCCATGTTCAAAGGAGGTTGCAGAGTTTCTGGGTCAGGGCATATACTTAAGCGCAGAAGTGTTAACCGCAACTGAATATAAAACACCATTTGGTTTAGTCGAATCTTATGTTGAGAGTAAGCATAATGTAAGTGCAGGGCTTATATATGTGCGCCCTCATCAAATAGAATTAGTGGCAGATAACCAAAGTGACAAATTCAGCAAGCGAGCTACAATCATAAGTCGTCGCTTTATTGGTTCGGCGTATGTTTATTCGCTTGTCATTGATGAACAAGAAATTGAAGTTGCTGCACAATATGGCCAGTCATTTGAAAATAATGATCAGGTTATAATAAAAATAAAACCTCACACGGTGAATTTTTTCGAATCGTAATTAATTTGTTATTCGCTGTGTTTTTATCTGTAAAACTAAGGAATAACAATGGCGCAAGCGCAATCAGGGATTTGTGCTGAAGCAAACTTACACGGTTTGCACTTATTTTTTAATGTGTTTGATGGTCAAGACGAATCACTTCGCGCAAAGTTAAAACAAGTAAGCGCTATAGAAGAAGAGTTTAGCGATCAATTTTCAGAATCAATGCTCTCTTGTATGGTTGCTATTGGTGCGCAATACTGGCCGCATATCCTCCCTGAATACATTCCAAGCGAATTACAGAGCTTTCCCAATATAACCCATAGCGATCACCAAATGAGCGTACAACCGTGCGATTTATTTGTGCAAATTCGCTCTGACCGTGAAGATGTTAACCATTTATTTGCGCTGCAAATTTTAAAATTATTTGCCCCCGATGTTGAGCTGGTGGAGCAAATTCGTAATTTTCGTTTTTTAGATGGTCGTGATTTTAACGGTTTTATTTATGGTGGCGACACCGCACATGGAAGAAAAAAGCGCGCTACGGCTTTAATCAGCAACCCTGGTAGCTTTGAAGATCAGGGGAGTTATATTCATGTTCAGCGTTATAAACATGATTTAACTATGTGGCAGCATTTATCATTGAGTGAGCAAGAGCAAATAATGGGACGTACGCGTCTTGATAACACGCTAATTACTCCAGCGGTCGAAACCAGCCATGCTTCGCGAAGTGAGCTAAAAGACGAAGACGGACAACCGCTACTATTAAATCAAAGCATGCCTTATGGCGACGTGTATGAGCAGGGAATGTTATCAATTACATGCGCTTGTACGGGCACCGCATTTGAAAAAGTACTTAATAGTCGTTTAGGGGAAGGGGACTGCTACGACCACTGGCTTGATTTTACTCAAGCCGATATGGGCTCTGCTTTCTTTGCACCTTCAATAGGGTTTTTAAAACAAATTTAGTTTGCTATTAAACTGTATCAAATAAAATGCGAACACGTTCAAGTGTTACATCTATTTCAGATATTTTAGCAGGAGCGATAAAAATAGTATCGTCGCCTGCAATTGTTCCTAGTACGCCATCTGCTTTACCTAATGAATCTAATAAACGTGCAATAAGCTGAGCAGCACCTGGGCTGGTACGAATGATGATCATCATTTCGTTGTGCATAATGTCGATTACTAATTGGCGTAATGGGCTTTTAGCCGTAGGTACACCCATTTCAGCAGGTAAGCAGTAAACCATTTCTTGTTTGGCATTACGTGTGCGTACAGCGCCAAATTTACTTAACATGCGTGATACTTTACTTTGGCTTATATTGTCAAAACCTTGATCTTTTAACGCATCAACTATTTCGCCTTGAGAGCCAAAATTTTCTTCTTTTAATAGTGATTTAAATGCTTTTACCAGTGCTTCTTGTTTATCTTGCGGTTGCATAGTCTTTATTCATTTTTGTTATTTATGTCGTAAATTCTACACAATAATGAATAATTATGCAGTAGTTGTTTAGTTAACTTGCCAGTTTGATGCGATAAACCAATAAAGTTTACAACTATGGTCGAAAATATACCTGAAATACACAGGATAAATTTGTTTTTAGTCGCTAATTTCATTATCTTAAGAGCCACAAATATTTCCTACCTCAAATGACGGAGAATTCCAATGAAAGTTGCTGTATTAGGTGCTGCAGGCGGTATCGGCCAAGCGTTGTCTTTATTATTAAAAACAGGCTTGCCAGCTGGCTCTGAATTATCACTTTATGATGTTGCACCAGTAGTACCAGGTGTTGCGGTTGACCTTTCTCACATCCCAACAGATGTTAAAGTAGCAGGTTTTGGCGCTGATGAACTAAACAAAGCGCTTGAAGGCTCTGACATCGTTCTTATTCCAGCGGGTATGCCACGTAAGCCAGGCATGGACCGTGCTGATTTATTCAATGTGAATGCTGGTATCATCAAAACGTTAGCAGAAGGCATTGTTGCCAGCTGTCCTAAAGCGTTAGTAGGTATTATTACTAACCCAGTAAACGGCACAGTTCCAATTGTTGCTGAAGTATTCAAAAAAGCAGGTACTTACGACGCTAAACGCGTATTCGGTATTACTACGCTTGACGTTATTCGTTCAGAAGCATTTGTTGCTGAACTTAAAGGCGTAGACGTAGCAACTGTAAAAGTACCAGTAATTGGTGGTCACTCAGGCACAACTATTCTGCCTCTACTTTCTCAAGTTGAAGGTGTTTCTTTCACTGATGAAGAAGTTGCTGCACTTACTCCACGTATCCAAAATGCGGGTACTGAAGTTGTAAATGCTAAAGCAGGCGGTGGTTCAGCTACGCTATCTATGGGTGCTGCTGCAGCTCGTTTTTGTATGTCTTTAGTTAAAGGCCTACAAGGTGAAGAAGTTGTAGATTACGCTTACGTTGCTGTTGAAAATGGCGATGCAGAGTACTTTGCACATCCAGTACGTTTAGGTAAAAACGGTGTAGAAGAAATTCTTTCTTACGGCGAACTAAGCGCATTTGAAACAAAAGCAAAAAATGACATGCTTGAAACTCTGAAAAAAGACATCAAAGAAGGTGTTGATTTCATGGCGTAATAGCCGGTTTAAGCAACAAAAAGCCTGCATTTGCAGGCTTTTTTATTACTCAGAATTAATGTCACACTGTGTAACTAGTTAAAACTAGTGGTCGCGGTCAACCGCAATACGGGCAAGGCTTTTAAGTGCTTGCTTATAGTCAGACTCAGCTAAAAAGTCTAAACAGGCAATGGCTTTTTCGGCCTCAAGCTCTGCTTTTTGCATTGTAAACTCAAGCGCATTAGTTTGTTTTAGTGCAGTTAAAATTTCTTCTAAATGCTCCATACCATTACTGTGCTCTATTGCATCACGAATGAGCTGTGTTTGCTGCTCGCTACCATGTTGCATGGCATAAATAAGTGGAAGCGTTGGTTTGCCTTCAGCTAAATCATCACCAATGTTTTTACCCAACTGTTCAGCATCTGCATTGTAATCAAGTACGTCATCCACTAACTGAAATGCAGTACCTAAATGCATACCGTACAGGTTTAGTGCATCGAGAGTACTTTGATCTTGCTCAGTAATAATGGCTGCAAGCCCTGTCGCTGCTTCAAACAACTTAGCTGTTTTAGAGTAAATAACCTGCATATAACTGGCTTCGGTCGTATCTGGGTCGTTGCAGTTCATTAATTGCAATACTTCACCTTCAGCAATAATGTTTGTTGCATCGGCAAGTACTTGCATAACCTGCATTTTGCCAAGGCCAACCATAAGCTGAAATGAACGAGTGTAAATAAAGTCACCAACCAATACGCTAGCAGCATTACCAAATTCAGCATTTGCTGTAGGCGTGCCACGTCGTAAGTTTGATTCATCTACAACATCATCATGCAATAGCGTTGCTGTATGAATAAACTCAACAATTGTTGCAAGTGTTATGTGATCTTTACCCTGATAACCGAGCGCTTTGGCTGCTAAAATAGCCAGCATTGGACGAACGCGTTTGCCGCCACTGCTAACTATATATAAACCAAGCTGATTAACTAACGCCACATCTGAGCGCATTTGCGCATGTATAAGTTGATTGACGTCATTCATATCGCTTTCGATTAACGCCTGGATAGCTTTTATATCCATTGATCTCCGAGCCAATTTTTATGTGTGAACGGCACAGATTGTACAACAAAAAATGCACTAGCTCGATATTTTGTGACGATTGATTGAAAAAACACTATTAAAGTACTTAATTTAGACTGAATTAGCCAAGATAACTGATTAATTGATAATCAATATAGAGTTTATGGTGTGCTTAGATATTGAGCTGTGAGGGTCATATTTGAGTACATTAATTTATTTCGGCTAAGAGTTAAAAAGCGCTTGGCAAAAGGGCCAATTAATATAAAATGGGGTAAATATTGAATTGCTCTCAAAGCAGCTACTTTTTATTCATTTTAATTACAAAATAGGCTTGCTAGTTATTTCGCGTTAGCGTAAACTTCGCGCCCTATCGAAGAATATTTTAGTTGCGCCGATTTGAGGGTGCACAGACGGAGTTAATTATGTACGCGGTTTTCCAAAGTGGTGGTAAACAGCATCGTGTGACTGAAGGTCAAACGATTCGTCTTGAAAAATTAGACGTTGAAACTGGTGCGGCAGTAGAATTTGATTCAGTACTTTTAGTTGCTGATGGTGAGAAAATCGAGATCGGTGTACCGTTCGTAAACGGTGGCAAGATAACAGCTGAGGTTGTTTCACATGGTCGCGGTGAGAAGATTAAGGTTGTTAAATTTAGACGCCGTAAGCATTCTCGTAAGCAAATGGGCCATCGTCAATGGTTCACTGAAGTTAAAATCACTAGCATTAGCGCTTAATTAGAGGTACTTAGAAATGGCACATAAAAAAGCAGCTGGTAGTACTCGTAACGGTCGCGATTCAGAAAGCAAACGCCTTGGTGTTAAGCGTTTTGGTGGCGAATCAGTTCTAGCGGGTAGCATCATTGTTCGTCAGCGTGGAACTCGTTTCCACCCTGGTACTAACGTAGGTATCGGTAAAGACCACACTATCTTCGCAAAAGCAGATGGTAAAGTTCAGTTTGAACAAAAAGGTCCTTTAAACCGTAAATACGTAACTATCGTAACTGAGTAATCAGTAAGGTAGTTAAAAACCCCGCCTTTGCGGGGTTTTTTGTTTTGTAGTCAGCCAATATATACCCAAGCCTGCATTTGTGTTGGCTTGGGTATATAATAGAGTTATTAAACAAGCCAATCCCTAAAGTGAGTAATCATGAAGTTTGTAGATGAAGTAGAAATTCGCGCAGAAGCTGGAGACGGTGGCAGCGGCATCGTGTCTTTCCGTCGTGAAAAATATGTTCCAGATGGTGGACCAGACGGCGGTGACGGTGGAGACGGTGGTAGTGTTTATCTACAAGCTGATGAAAACTTAAATACCCTAATTGATTATCAGTTTGAGCGTTTCCATAGGGCTGAACGTGGCACTAACGGTCGTAGCCGTAACTGTACAGGCCGAAAAGCCGACGACTTATTTGTTATGGTGCCTGTAGGCACACGCATCATGGATGTTGATACCCAAGAGGGACTTGGCGACTTAACTCAACATGGTCAACGAATTTTGGTTGCAAAAGGTGGTTTCCACGGCTTGGGGAATGCACGTTTTAAATCAAGTACTAACCGAGCACCTCGTCAAAAAACATTGGGCACACCTGGTGAAGTACGTAACTTAAAATTAGAGTTACTATTATTAGCTGATGTAGGCTTATTAGGATTACCAAATGCAGGTAAATCTACGTTTATCCGCAGTGTATCTGCAGCTAGACCAAAAGTAGCTGATTACCCATTCACGACGCTTATTCCTAATTTAGGTGTGGTACGTCCTGAAGCAAATAAATCATTTGTTATAGCCGATATTCCAGGTCTAATTGAAGGTGCATCTGATGGTGCAGGCCTTGGTATTCGCTTCTTGAAGCATTTAGAGCGTTGTCGTGTGTTATTACACATTATTGATGTAATGCCGGTAGATGGTTCAAACCCTGTTGATAATGCATTCTCGATTATTAACGAGCTACACCAATACAGCCCTAAATTAGCTGAAAAGCCACGCTGGTTAGTGTTTAATAAAATAGATTTATTACCAGAAGACGAAGCAAAAGCGCTATGCGAAGCGATTGCAGAAGAACTGGGCGAAACTGAAAATATTTATCACATCTCAGCAATTAATAAACTTAATACTCAACCTTTAATCCACAACATAATGACGCTTCTCGATAGCATGCCTAAAGAGAAGTTTGTACAAGTTGAAGATGAAGAAGTTGAATTCAAGTGGGATACCTATCATGAAAAAGCCACTAAAGGTAAGGGCAATGATGATGATTGGGACGACTGGGATGAAGATGATTACGACGTAGAAGTAGTCTACGAGCGTTAATTAAATAGAATTTATTAAAAAGGAGCTTATGCTCCTTTTTCTTTGTTTAAGAATAAAGTACTAGGTGTTTATTATGATAATTTCAATGATTGCAGCAATGGCAAATAACCGTGTAATTGGCCTAGATAATAAAATGCCATGGCATTTACCAGCGGATCTTCAGCATTTTAAAAAAGTAACTACGGGTAAACCTGTGATCATGGGTCGTAAAACGTTTGAGTCAATAGGCCGTCCTTTACCTGGGCGTCGTAATATTATTATTACTCGAAACAGCGAATATACTGCAGAGGGTATTGAAGTGGTAACTACACCAGAGGCTGCACTAGAGCTAGTTTATGCTGTTGAAGAAGTAATGATTATTGGTGGCGGTAATATTTATGAGCAATTTTTACCAAAAGCAGAACGTTTGTATTTAACCTTTATTGATTTAGATATTAAAGGCGATACACAGTTTCCCGATTACAATAAAGTTGCTAATTGGGACGTGAGAGAAGAGCAAGAAAACCTCCCTGATGAAAAAAACAAATCTAGTTATAACTTCGTAACCTTATATAAAGCACGTTAACATTATTGCGTAATTTTTAGTAGGTTGGTATAATATTAAACAGTCTATATAAGAATAAAGTACCATAAAGGGTTTGTCATGTCTAAATTATCAAAGCTAGTTGTACTTACTGCTGTTATCGCTGTAAGTTCATTTTCGTACACAGCACCTGCAAGTGCTGAAGATCAATTAGCGGTATCTATTTGTGAGTATATTGCTGCTGATGATAAAAACCGATTACGCAGCAAGCTTAAAAGCTCTCGTGTAAAAATCCGTAATATTTATGATGCAGTACAATGTAATGGTAATAATTTATTACGCCATGCTGTTGCTAGTAATGCAGTAGATACTGGTGAGTATATAGTTAAAAACTTATCAAAAAGTGCGTTAACAGATGGTGCTGATATTGCTTGGGCTGAAGGGAATTTTGCCAGCTCACCGCTTATTGCAGTAATTAAAGAGCGTGCAGGTCTTTAATTATAAAAAGGTTTTGTAACGCGACCTTTAGTTAGAAATTTATTGGTCTGGGTTTGTTATTTATAGCAAACCCAGGCTTTTTTCGTTTAGCTAATGTAATCTCACCCCACAACAAAATCATTAATAAACTTCATAACTTACCTGCTCATTTTAAATAACCAAAAATGTAGAGTCTCTGTTTAATAAACAGCTTCAAATTTACTTCTTCAAAAGAGGTAACTTTATTCAGCTGGTATCTATTTTGTATCTGCTAGTTTGTACCAATACGCAATAATACTTAATTATTTTGCGGGGCTAAACGTGTCGCACCTGTGTTAAAAAATTCTCATTTAGAACAACTAAGTAGCGAATTTTTTGCCTAGCTATCAACACGTTTTTCCATCCTCAAAATAGATCACTTAATTAAGCGAATTTATATTATTTACAAACTTAATCACTAAGGACAGATATGAAAGCTGTAATTCCAGTAGCTGGCTTAGGGACGAGAATGCTCCCTATGACAAAAGCTATCCCAAAAGAAATGCTCCCAATAGTCGATAAGCCTCTAATTCAATATATTGTCAGCGAATGTGTGTCCGCTGGTATTAAAGATATAGTGTTAGTTACGCATAGCTCTAAAAATGCAATCGAAAACCACTTTGATACAAGTTATGAACTAGAAGCGACTCTTGAGAAGCGTGTTAAACGAGCTTTATTAGATGAAATTCGCTCTATTTGTCCAAATGATGTAACTATTATGAGTGTACGCCAAGGTGAAGCTAAAGGGCTAGGGCATGCTATTTTATGCGCTAAACCAATAGTTGGTGATAACAACTTTGTTGTGCTCCTGCCTGATGTGATACTTGATGCCTATACTGCGGATCAAGAGACTGAAAACTTAGCGGCCATGATTACACGCTTTAAAGAAACTCAAGCAAGCCAAATAATGCTTGAGCCGGTAGCTAAAGAAGACGTTAGTAAATATGGTATTGCTGATATAAACGGTGTTGATCTAATGCCAGGTAAAAGTGCTGCAATTAAAGCAATGGTTGAAAAACCTGATGCAGATTTAGCGCCTTCTAATCTAGCTGTTGTAGGGCGATATGTACTGAGTAAGAATATTTGGCCTCTACTTGCAAAAACGTCTGTAGGTGCTGGCGGTGAAATACAACTTACAGATTCTATTGACGCATTAATGGCACAAGAAACCGTTGAAGCATTTCATATGAGTGGTCGCTCTCACGATTGTGGAGATAAGTTAGGCTACTTAAAAGCAATTGTTGAGTACAGTCTGCGAGATGAAAAGCTAGGTAATGATTTTTCAAGTTTTATAAATGATTTGAATTTACCTTAATACAGCGCGTATTCTTCGTTCTATGGTAGGCTATTTTGAGCTACTAAGTTAGCCGTACTTTTTATACCTAGTAGTGTAGGCTACGTAGTACGATTGTTACTTATTCTGTATTAATCTTTTCAAGGAATTACCATGATTGAGCAAGGCCAAGAATTACCAGCAGTGACGTTAACGCAATTAACTGACGACGGTATGCAATCTCTTACAAATAAAGAATTGTTTGAAGGTAAAAAAGTCGTGTTATTTGCAGTACCTGGTGCGTTTACACCAACGTGTTCAAATGCCCATTTACCTGAATTTATTACCCTTGCTGATAAAATTAAAGCAAAAGGTGTTGACGCTATTTACTGTGTATCTGTTAATGATGCATTTGTTATGAAAGCATGGGGTGACTCACAAAACGCGCAAGAAATTACAATGCTTGGGGATGGCGATGGAAGTTTCACTAAATCTTTAGGGCTTGATAAAGATACTGCTAGTTTTGGTGGTATACGTTCAACGCGTTACGCTATGATTATTGAAAATGCGCTAGTAACAGGTTTATTTGTAGAACAAGACAAAGAGTTTGTTGTAAGCCGCGCAGAATCAGTACTAGAGAAGCTATAACAGTAATAAAGTGTAGATTTTAGTTTTAACTAATCTGCTAGTTATTATTGAAAAACCGATGTTGGCAGCAACATCGGTTTTTTTATTAAAGGCCCAAACTTTAAATTACGGTTGGTATTGCCCGCTAAGCGTTAAACCAGAGAAAGTGCTATAAGCGTTAACGCTTAAGTGCCAAGTACCTGCTTGTGGATTAGTAAATGTACATGTTTCTGCATTGCCATTTTTATAAGGGCGGCAATCGTATGAGCTTGCTGTTGGTTGGCTACCGTATTTTACAAATAAATCAGCATCGCCACTGCCACCCGATGTTGTTACTGTAAACGTAGTCATTCCAGCTGGTACATCTAACGTGTAATGTTTCCACTGCCCAGTATTGGCTGACACATCGCTTATAGTGCCGCCACCTGCTTGTGGAGTACCTGAACCGCCACCCGATGATGAACCACCAGTAATATTACCTACCAAGGTAACAGCTGAATACGCAGAGTAGCCGTTAAGCATTACGTGGTAAGTTCCCGCAGTAGGGTTATCAATAGAACACTCTTCGCTATTACCGCCTTTATATGGACGACAATCATAGGTAGTAGTTGTAGGTTTACTGCCTGCACGTACGTATAAATCAGCATCGCCAGTACCACCACTCATAGTGAATGTTACGTTAGTTGCACCGCTTGGTACTGTCATCGTGTAAAATGCTTGTGCATTTGCAGCCCCACTTAAACCTGTTTTAGCTTCACCATTAATAAGCTCGCTATCGCCACCGGTAGGTGGAGTAGTGCCGCCACTTGCNAGCATCAACAATACCCGTACCACAGCTAGTACATGTTACAGGGAACGAACGGGTAGTTGATTTTAAAATACTTTCTATTTCGTCAGGCGTTGCATCTGGCTTTGCTTGCTTAATAAGTGCCGCAACACCTGCTACGTGGGGCGCAGCCATTGATGTACCTTGTGAAAAGCCATAGCTGTCGCTTGAAGGTGTAGACGAACCTGAATTGTAAGTTGATAGAACGCCTTCGGAGTCGTTTGCAAAGCTTTGTGCGCCACCTGGTGCTGCAACATCAATATTGCTACCGTAGTTTGAGTAATAAGCTCTGCCGCCATTACGGCCCACTGAGGCTACGTTTACTACACCGTTACAGTTACCTGGGTTGTAGTTTGCTGAGTTATCGTTATCGTTACCTGCAGCAATAACTACCACAGTGCCGTTACTACGTGCTGTGTTAATTGCATTTTGAGTTGTAGAGCTACATGAACCGCTCCCACCTAAACTCATATTAATTACATCAGCAGGGTTTGAGTTAGCAGGAATACCTGAAACACTTCCACCAGATGCCCAAATAATACCGTCTGCAATATCAGAGGTTAAACCACCACACTTACCTAGTACACGAACAGGCACTACTTTTGCGTTATAAGCTACGCCTGCAACACCTTCACCGTTATTGGTTACCGCAGCAACTGTGCCGGCTACGTGCGTGCCATGCCAGCTAGAGTTTTGTGCACCGTTAGTACCACATTCATTCGCAGCAACTGCATCACCAGGATCACGTGCATCGCTATCGCGACCACCACCGTCATTAGCTACCGAAAGGTTAGAGATCATATCGTAACCCGGTAAAATATTAGCGTTTAAATCAGCATGAGGGCGGTAGCCCGTATCTAGTACAGCTACAACTACACCGCTACCCGTTGCGGTATCCCATGCGGTCGGTAAGTTTAAACCACCGGCTTGCTCGTAGTAGTGCCATTGGTCATCAAAACGTGGATCGTTAGGAGTTGAAAACGGCTTTAGCATTTGATCCACTTCAATGTATTCAACATTGCCAGAATCAACCATTTCTTGCATAAACTCTTGGGCCTCAGCCGCACTTAATTTTTTATCAGCACGCATTACGTGATGATTATTAAGTGCCATTGCACGAACGTATTTTGCTTTTACTTTGCCTTTTTTAGAAGCGAAGTTTTTAACAAAGCTTTGTGCGCGCTTTTTCATGCTAGCTGGGCTTGCGTCTGCAGTTGAGAGGCTCGCCATTTCGTTATTATTTTTATATTTAATAATGAACTGAGTTTCGAAACCGCCTTGGCTTTGTAGTTTAGCCGATGTTTCAGCCATTGAACTTGAAACTGATTGAGCCATGCCAGATGTTGCAGCAAAAAGCGTACTAACTGTAATTGCAATTGCGCATCTTTTAAAAGTTTTACTTGTTGTCATAATTATCCCTAGATTTTTATTTATTATTTCGTGATGTAGGATCACGATGTGGGAACAAAAGTAAACTACCTGTTAACTAGGTTGAAATATCAATTTATTATGTACCTCTTTCATTTAGTTATAACTCAGGTTTTTAGCGGTTTACTCGTTGTTTAGTATTTGTCATATAAATTAAAAATAAGTATAAAGGGTTGGTTTATTGTGCGGGTAATTATTCCCGACTTATTACTGATGCGTTTTTGTTGTGTTATTGCTAATAATTTAAATGCTACGTTGTTAGCTATCAAACTTTGCTATAATCGGAAAAATTTTTTAGTAGGGTAAAATAATGAGTCAAGTAGATGTAATTGTAATAGGTGCGGGAGCAGCAGGATTAATGTGTGCAGCGCAAGCTGGATACCGTGGCCGAAGCGTTACAGTACTTGATATGGGCAAAAAACCAGGTCGTAAAATTTTAATAAGTGGTGGTGGGCGTTGTAATTTTACAAATGAAAACGCAACCCCTGATAACTACTTATGCGCAAATGCTCATTTTGTTAAATCATGTTTAAGTCGCTATACACAGCATGACTTTATTGAGCTGGTAGACAGACATGGCTTGGCGTATCACCATAAAACACTAGGTCAGCTTTTTTGCGATAACAATGCACAAGACATTGTTGATATTTTACTGACCGAATGTGAGTGGGCCGGGGTAAATATAAAACTACGCAGTGAAGTGATCAGCGTATCAAAAACCGAAACCGGCTATAGCGTTACCACAGAGCAAGAAACCTTAAGCTGTGAGTCGTTAGTTATAGCATCAGGTGGCTTAACTATGCCAAAACTAGGGGCTACACCAATAGGTTATAAAATTGCAGAGCAGTTTGGCTTAAGCGTGTTACCAACCATGGCTGCACTTGTGCCGTTTACTTTGCATCAGCATGATAAAGAGCGTTTTGAAGGGCTCTCGGGAATTAGCATTCCTTGTGAAGTTTCAAGCGAAGACGGCACCGTATTTAAAGAAAACATCCTCTTTACTCACCGAGGGTTATCGGGCCCAGCAATATTGCAAATAAGCTCATTTTGGCGAGCAGGGCAGGCTGTAACTATAAACCTATTACCTGAAATTGATTTAAGGCAGCAACTTGCTGATTGGCGAGAAATGCAAGCACAAAAGTCGTTAAAAAATAGCCTTGCGACTATTTTACCTAAACGCTTTATAGAAATACTGCACGAAAGCAAAGCGATACCAGATTGTAATATTAATCAGCTTACCCATGCTCAAATAAATGAGTTAGTAAATTATATTCATGCGTGGCAAATTAAACCCAATGGCACAGAAGGTTATAGAACAGCAGAAGTAACATTGGGCGGTGTAGATACCGACGAGTTGAGCTCAAAAACCTTTGAAGCTAAAAAAGCTAAAGGCCTATACTTTATAGGCGAAGTAACTGACGTAACAGGGTGGCTTGGAGGCTACAACTTCCAATATGCGTGGAGCTGTGGATTTGCTTGTGGGCAGTACGCTTAAGTTTAGGCTATAAACTCATTTAAGTAAGTTGATTGAGTGATAACGGTTGAATCGTTATCGCTAACACTAACATATACTTTATTGCGTCCATTATTTTTAGCCTTATATAGCGCTGTATCAGCCCGCTCCAGTAGTTTTAGCACTGTATCGTCTTTTTGTATCGTTGCTAATCCAATACTTATAGTAAATGCTACATTTGTAACTGTGTTTTCGGCAATATACTTTCTCAGGTCATCGGCTTTTTTAGCGCTATCATTTAAAGAGGTGTTGGATAAAATAATAGTGAATTCTTCTCCACCCCATCGCGCAATAAGTGCGTCATTTCCCATACGGCTTTTTAATATTTTTGCAAATTCAGTTAGCACGTTATCACCAACCAAATGCCCGTAGGTATCGTTTATATTTTTGAAGTGGTCTATATCGCAAATAAGTAAGCAATGTGGGGTTTTAAAAACGTCATTTTTAGCAATTAACTGTGATAATTCAAAATCAAATTTTTGCCTGTTATAAAGCCCCGTTAACTTATCGGTTTCTGCTAAGTGTTGAATTTCTAAGTTACGGATAGATAATCGAGTGTATGCCGAAAACCGTGTTTTTTCGTAAAACCTAAAAATTAAAATATGAGCAAGGCTTACCTCTATAAGATTAAATAAAGAGCCTAAGCCAATTGTTACAGTTTGCTGTTGTTGTAAATACACAAGATACGCACAAATAGCAAAAGCGACTGCACTAAATAGGCTTCCCCAGTTTCTTCCAACTAAAAAAAAGCTAAAAGGCGGGATCAACGTTGCCCAAAATAAAGAATGCGCATGTCCGCCTACAGAAATCACAAACATCATTATTAAGCTAACAACCATAAGGGCAACGGCCCATGCTGCTGCATTTACGTTGGCTGTTTTATTAAACCAAGTATAGATACCTAGTGATATAGTCAGCCCTAAGGCATCAATTAAAGCAATGTTATAGCTTTCAAAGTAGAAAAGGTTGAGGAGTGTTAAAACTAAAAAATAACTCGTAGTTATTAGTAAAGAGTGGGCTATTAAACGAGTACGCCAAAAGTCTTTATGATCTTTAGGGTATTGCGGAAACTCCTTATACCAAAAACCTAGCATACCAAATAATCCTTGAGTCCATTAATTTAAAGATTATTACCTATATAAGATTTTTATTATAGTTTTTTACTTTGATTAAAAGTGTATTACAGATTGGAAGTGAGTTATTTATATGAAGGCTTAACGGGTTAAGTGCTAACCACGCTAAGCTTTATAATAATTCAGGTTAGAGCTGAATAGTTAACTCTTTATAGCAGGGCGATAATCACTCTTAACGCCTGCGTAATTAGGGCCAAATATAGAAAGCCCTTTTGGCGTTGTAAACTCAACAGGTGCTGGCAAAATAATAACAGATACAGGCATACCTATTTCATAATTTGGGTTAGTAATTGGTGTACCCGCTTGTGTGTTTAAGCAACAAATTAAATCAGGAATGGTAACGTGGACTTCTCCATTTAAAAACGCTGCCATATTTTCGTTTTTAACTGTAATTTTATAGCTGTTACCTGCAAACTCGCCAGTACCAGCAAGCATAACTTCGCCTATAGTAAATCCTTCAAGTGTTTTAAATTCAAACTCACTAACAACGCCTTCAAACGCGACAAATCCATTACCTTGCTCGGCAACTACATTAATAGTGCTTTCATTTGAGTTGTTGGCTTCACGCATGGCTCTTCCAAGCTTTAATGCTTTACTTATCGTGCCGTGAATAACCGCATCTTTCATCTGGTCAATAGGAAGAATATGATCAATGGCTGCTATGTCGTTACGGCTAATTTTGGCAAGCGCACGCACTACGGTTTCAGCGCGTAAGTCATCTATAACGTTTTCACAAATAAAGCACTCGCCAAATTCGTTTGCGGTAATAATTGGTGCTGCGGGTAAATTATTTAAATAATAGGTTGAGTGGGTAATTTCAGGAACTGCTCGTCCAGCAGGGTCGGCATCAATGATGTAGCCGTCAAACATAGCTGCTAAATAAAACGATACCGCAGTGTTAGCGCCACCTAGTTCGCAACAAATCGTTCCGTAAATGGACTCTTTATTCATGTACTCAAGGGCGCGATCGTAGGCCGCTAAAATAGAATGTTTACCCGTACGTGGGAGGTTAGCATAAGCGCGCTCTTCCGTATCTGTTAGTGGCGAGATTGCCCCTAAAATATAAGGTGTGCATACAAGTTCGCC
>NZ_AUTL01000116.1:0-12674 GCF_000498015.1 Pseudoalteromonas sp. TAE79 | reverse complement strand
CGCCTGCGGGTACTTCATCTGCGCTAACAAGTTTAAACGTTTTACCTAATGCCAGGGCTTCGTCAATGTAATTTATGCCTTCACTTAGTTCACCGCCACCGCCGGTACCTAAAATGGCGCAGCCGTATAAAATATCAATTAGTTGTTCACGATTAAGAATTTGCATGTGTGTATCGCTATGGTTATCTAAAAAATAAGAGGCTGCCTTAAGATTATTTAAAGCAGCTATTTGAGAGTAGAAATTAAAAGTCGTAGCTTAGCTCTACGCCGTAACTACGTGGTTTATTAGGTTGGCGGGCAAGTTCAGTAATCCCGTCGCCATATAAAAAAATATCTTCAATGGCACGCTCATCAGTGAGGTTGTCTACGTAAACTTGCACTGTCCACTGCTCAGCTTTAATGCCAATACCCGCATTGAGGTAGGTGTAACGTGATGACTCTACATCTGGAATATCAATGCTGAATGTTTTAGGGCCTTCAATTAATAACTCAGCGCGCGAAAACAGTGACCATGACCCGTTTAGCTCTAAGTTATGATTTGCCGAAAGCCCGTAGTTGTACTCAGGCACCCAAAATTGTGGTCTGCCAGCAAGCTCGGGACGCAGTGCAAAGCTTTTTATTTCTGAATCAATAATACCGGCGCTTAGATTTATGCTTAAATTGCTAGTGGCTGCATAGGCGGCTTCTAGCTCTAAGCCTTTGGTTTGTACTTCATCAATTGATAGATTTTCGAGGGTGAAGGTATCTACATTAAATTGCGTAAACTGAGCATCGTCTTGGTCAATAATAAACGCAGCTCCATTAAGGGTTACTTTGCTATCAAACAAAGATGTTTTAAAACCCATTTCGTAGCTATCAGACACTTCTTGATCAAAGGTACGGCTAATTCCTTCTGCAGGCTCATTAAAGCCGCCACTTCTAAATCCGTGCGAATAACCTGTGTATAGCAAAAAGTCATCAGTAACTTGGTATCCTAAAGTTACTTTTGGCTGTAGTTGGCTAAACGACTTTTTAGCATAAGTATCTGTTTTATTAGTTGGGTCAAACGATTCTCGCGTATCGTGATCGTAACGTAGTGCGCCAGTTAGCTCTAACTGCGAGGTAATATCGTAGTTAAATTGCCCCGCAAGAGCCCAGGCATCACTGCTGTTATTATCGATAATAGATAAGTAAGGTTCATCGTTTGCAAAGTCTTTACGGGTAAGTATTTGTGCATCGGTAAAGTCATCGTAAAAAAGTACCGCAGTGTCGCGGTCGCGCTGTTGATAAAATGCCGACACAGACCATCTAAACTCCTGATCTGACTGGGATATAAATCGAGACTCAACAGTTAACGATTCAACATCGTATAATCCGTCAGTACCAAACGGTGCTCTAAAAAAACCGTCTTCGTCAATAAAGGTTGCATCGGCAGAGTAGTCGCCATCGTAAAAGTGCTCGTTTTCTGAATTGCTGTAGGCAGTTACAAACTCAAACTTACCTAAATCGTAATGTTGGGTAAGTTTAGCGCTTAGCTCATACACATCACGCTCGTCTTCGTTAATAATATTTTGCGAGGTATTAATTGAGAAGTCTTCAATAGTGTCATCGTTTACGCCTTGATAGTAAGCAAAACCCGCTTCGCTCGACGTGTATTTACCTTTAAGGTTTATTGATGTGTCTTCAGTTAATTCAAATTCTAATTGAGAAAATACTGATTGCTCTTTTAATGGATCGGCTTTATCGTCTGTGTAGGTGTTTTTAATGAGGCCATCGGTATCTTTAATGTAACCACCGGCTCTAAAATAAGCGGTGTTTTCATCGTTTAGTGAACCTGATACAACCGCATTTAGGTTATAGGTATTGCCGTTGCCAATTGATCCTTTAACTTTACCTTCGAAGTCTTCAATTGGTTTTTTTGTGGTAACAATAACCGCACCACCAATGGCACCACGGCCGTACAGTGCGCCTTGCGCGCCACGCATAACTTCAATGCGTTCAATATCTACCAAGTCTTGGTTAATAAACTCTAAATCGGGGGCAGTTACACCATCAACAACAAATGCAAGCGGCGGATCGCCCACTTGCGGTGTAATTAACCCACGAATAGTTATACGCGCAAGGCCGGGTCTAAAGTTATCAAGTTGCGACAAATTAGGCGTTAAATTAGCAACATCACGAAAGCTGGTAATACGAGATTTTTCAATCGTATCGGCGCTAAAGGCGGTAACAGAGTCTGGCACGTTTTGAATTGACTCAACACGTCCTCGAGAGATAACAGAAATTTTTTCGATAGTGTTGGCTGTATTATTTTGTTCTTGTGCATTAACGTGTGACAAGCACGATAAACTCACCGCCGATGCTAAAAGCGTTTTATGGAATTTTGTTCTATTGTATCTGCTCATGTTATATGTCCTAATGTCACGACTAAGGTAATGTTTTTAACGTACAAACATTGTCGCTTTTTCAGACAAAATAATATTTTGTAAAACCTCAAATGAGCACAAACATATTGTGAAAATATCTAGCAGGTGCTAAGTTTTATGTACATTTTGACAATAGGTTTACAAAATTAATTATTTTTCAATGTGAAACCAGTTATGAAAAAAACGATAAAAATAGACAGATATAACCAAAAAATATTAGCAATAGTGCATCTTACTGCCGATCTCACTAATGTAGAGTTAGCAGAGCGAGTAAACCTTTCTCCCAGCGCTTGTTTTCAACGCGTTAAAGCATTAAAAGAAGCTGGGTATTTTCGTACATTTCATGCCGATATTAATCTTGAACAAATATGTGAACATGTGTTTGCTTATATGGAATTTACTCTTGAGGACAATAATTTAGCTGCTAGGCGTAAGTTTTTAGCTGAAATACACGATATCCCTGAAATAATGGATTGCATGCAGTTAAGTGGTGATATTGATTATATTTCTTTTTGTTGTTTTGCAGATATTCAGGCGCTTAACGCAATGTGCGATAAGTTAACGGGCAGTAGTAATTATACGATTAAAAAATTAACCACACGTATCGTGCTTGAGCGAGCCAAGTTCTTTTTAGGCTACCCGCTTGAAAAACTAAGATGGCGAGACGAAATGAAAATAGAAGAAGACGAACAAGGCGCTGATTAAGCGCCTTGGTTAGTTATAAGTGCTTAGTGCTTGTTAACCGGTTTTGGCTTAATCAATTTTACAAAAAAAGTATAAATAATTGCGGTTAAAATAATGGCATCAATAACAGTAATGCCACTCAATGACACGTTAAATATCGCCCCATTACACACTGCAAATGCCGCACCTACAAACCAAGCCGTAAATGCAGGTACAGAAAAGCGCGCGTTATTGGTAAGCGTAATTGCGTGGTACGCATCAGGCTTTATAAATAATGCATCAACAATAATAACGCCTGCAACGGGCACAAAAATATCTGACAAAAATGCTAAAAAGCTAATAAACATATCTAAAATATTTATAAATGCCGCGCCAATTCCTACTAGCCCTAATAAAACAATAACCCACTTTTTATGCCAATGCGGAAAAGTTGCCTCTACACTGAGTGCGGTACTGTATAAGTTTAGTGAATTTAAAATCCAACTTCCTGCAATCACAATAAAAAAAGCCGAAAATCCTAGGTTGAGCGCAAGCATTAAACTGAGTATTTCGGTTTCTTGCATGGCGGCTGCTGCAAATACAGCTACAAAAATAACGAGCAGTTCAATAATCATATAAGCAATAAAAGAGGTGTATATGCCGCCACGTTTTTGTTTAGAAAAACGGGTTATATCGGGCAAGATAATTGCGCCAATAATAACGCCACCAACAATGGCGGCTACACCATCTTCAAGTGATAAGTCTGCTGACTTTTCTAAATTAATAAAATCAATAAATGGCATGTTATCTAATGCGCCAAATAGCATCATTGCGGTCACAACAGCTAAAATGGGGATCATAATAGAGGCCAGTACATTAATAGCTTTAAATCCGTATAATGTGGTTATGAGCATGGCGCAGCCAGCAGCTATATCAATTGGCCACTCAGGCATAATAATATTAAATTCAGCGCTCAGTAGGCGTACTACTGCATTCGAAAACAAGTCAATATTTACTCCAAACCAGCCAATTAATGACAAAGCAAAAGCTATATTTACAATGCCAGCACCTGCATTACCAAAGGCTATTTTTACTAACAGATAAGAGCTTAAGCGACTTTTTACACCTATTGTGCCCATGGCACCGCCAATTACGGTTAAAATGATAGATCCAATAACTAATGCCCAAAGTGTATTACTCACACTTGAACTTTGATGAATTTCTAAGCCGGTTATAAATGTGGGTAATGAAAAGCTTAGCATTGCAGCAATTGCGGCAATACGTGGCCAAGCAACTTGTTCGCTTGTGCATATGGCGTGGGGATCTTTCTCGTTGGGCATTACCTGTTCTCTTATTTTTATATCTTTAATATTACTATACGCTGCTGGCGTGCAAAATTTTCTATTATTGGTGTGGTATTCAAAAGATTAGGTTTAAAAAAATGGCTGTAAAAAAATATTATTTTGTTAAGTTGATAACCCTTTTTGAGGTGAATTAAATCCAGCGCAAAAAAAACCGCCAAGCTGGCGGTTAAAAGGTCTACACAACACTGTAAAAGTTATAACTACATAGTTACTTTAATAGTTCGAGCACATCAAAACAGGCACCCATTGTATGGTAATCAGTTTTACCTATTGGGCTTTTCATCGTGTCTATTTTTTTATTGTCAGCGGTTAAAATTCTAAACCAGGCTCCGTATTTATGATCAACTAAATGCTGCCACGAATACTGCCAAATTTTGTCATACCATTGCTGATATTTTTCATCCCCTGTTGCTTGATAAAGATACGCTGCACAACACAGAGTTTCGGCTTGAACCCAAAAGTATTTATCGTCATCGCAAATAGTTTTATCAGGGGCAAAGCCGTAGCAAATACCGCCGTGCTTTTTATCCCATGCTACATTTATTGAGTTATCAAATAAGGCTTGAGCGCGTTCAATAAGCCATTTTTGTGGCTTATGCTTATTTAAAAACATAAGCAGTTTTGACCACTCTGTTTGATGGCCAGGTTGAAAGCCCCACGGACGAAATAAATTTTTAGGATCGTCTTTGTTGTACTCTAAATCGACCTGCCAATTTATATCGTAATGCTCCCAAATAAGCCCACCCATTAAACTAGCTTGGCGGTTAACCATGTTGTCGGCAAGTGTGAGCGCACGGTTTAAAAATATTTCGTCTCTTGTGGCTTCATAAGCGGCAATAAGTGCTTCACAAGTATGCATATTGGCATTTTGGCCGCGGTATGAATCACATTTTGTGAAGTCGCTGTTATGCTGATCTTTATATAAACCGGCTTTTGCATCCCAAAAATGTGTTTCCATTGTTTGAAATGTATCGTCGAGGTATTCGCGCGCCTCTGTAACACCTGCGCGATATGCCCAGCTGTACGCTAAAATAACAAATGCAAAGCCATAACAATGATTGGTGTTATCAAGCACGGTAGCTTGAGCGTTTTCAACTTTTAATAACCAGTTATAGCCGCCTGTTTGCTCAACAAGGTGATGCTTACGAATAAACTCAATTCCCGATTTAACACGGTTTAGGTACTTTTCGTCATTAAAGGTTTGGTATGCACGCGCATAGTTAAATACAAAACGAGTAGAGCTTACTAAATGGCGCGTGTGTTTATCAAATACCTCACCGTTATCAGAAAAGTTTTGGTAAAAACCACCGTGTTCATCGTCAATATTTGGCTCATAAAACGCTAACGTGTCGCTAATGTGCTGCGTTAAAAATTCACGGCTTTTAAAGTTATCAGGTGTGCTTTTCATAGTTCGCTCCTAAAATCGTGTAGAGACTTTTGGTTAGGTAGGGAGTTAAATGCCCCTTTGTAAGATGCGGCATGGGCACCACATAACGAAGCAAATTCAAAAATAGTTGTTAGTGTTTCGGGCGTGTTGCAAAGCTCGCTAAAAGAGCTGGGTGTTAGGTTTTGTAAGCCTAGTTGATACAGCAGTCCACCTACAAACGCATCTCCTGCAGCGGTGGCATCAACCATAGTAACCTTTTTAGGGTGAAGCGTTTGCTTGGCATTTTTTGTATACCAATGCATAGGGTTGCCTGCATCGGTAACTACAAATAGCTCACAACCGTTATTAAGTGTTTGGGCAATAAACTCATCGCTCGATTGCTCACCCGCTAAGTATTCAAGCTCTTCTTTTGAGGCTTTAATAATTGAGCAGTCTTTTAATAACGGTAAAATATGCTCGCGAGGGTTGGCATCGCTTGGCCATAAATTGAGGCGCAAGTTAATATCAAAGCTCACAATTGAGTTATTTTGTTTTGCAAATTTAACACCGTAAGCGGTGGTGTTTCTGATGTTTTTGTCGGTTAATGTGTTTGAGCAAATATGAAAAATATCGCATTGCTCAAACCATTCGCGACTAAAGTCATCGTTACTAAAGTGCAAATCGGCGGTGTTATCACGGTAAAACTCAAACGTGCGATCGCCATCGTTATCGAGTGATACAAACGCGAGAGCTGTTTTTGCTTGGTTGGTAAAACGCATAAAGTCGGTTTTTACACCTTGCTCTTTTAATGCATTATGTAAAAAGTCGCCAAAGCTATCAGTGCTTAGCATTCCTGCAAAGTAGGCATTACCGCCTAGCTTTGCAATAGCAACGCTTACGTTTGCAGGCGCACCGCCTGCAAACTTTGTAAACGCTTCGTGTTCGTTGCTGTTTTGGCTCAATTTATTTGAAAGTAAATCAACCAGTACTTCACCAAAGCATATTGTGTGTTTCATGATCTTGCCTTAGTTATTAGTCAAGTAGCCAATGTAATGCAATTGCAGCTGTCCACGAGAAATCTTTACCACCACAGCCTGCACCTGTTTCTGGGTTAAAATATTCGTAGTAGCCTGACTTAACAACTAGGTTGCGAGTGTCATCTTGAATTTTGTCAGCCGTTGTTGCAAAGCCTGCTTCTTTAAGGCCTATGGCTATCATCCAGTTGATGTGTAACCAAATCGGGCCACGCCAGTAGCGTTGTGGCTCNGGGTGAGTAGAAGCCACACTAAACTGGCTTGACTCAATAAAATCTTCGGTGGCTGTATTAATTATTTTAGTTTGCTCATCGCTTGTTAAACCTGCATATACAGTTAATAGCGCGGCTGATGTTTTAACTTTAGCCAAGCTGTTAGTTAATACATCTCTGCAGTAAAAGTACTGGCTTTGTTCACACCATAAAGTATTTATGGCTTGCTCTGTTATTTGTAAACGCTGTGCTAAGTAATCAGTGCGAGCATCGTTTAAGCCAAGCTGTTCACCCATTTTGAGTAAATCTTTGGTTGCACGGTGCAAAATAGCAATAATACCTAGGTCATTCATTTTGTACGGACAGGTTTCGTAAATTACTTTGCTGTCAAAGTTGTTACGTTTAAAAAAGTCTACAAGGTATAAAAATCGGTCGTATTCACTTTTATGTGGACGCTGAGAAGAATCTACATGACTTGTATCACGGCGCGTATATTCCCAATCTACACATGGCACAGCATGAAGAGCGTCATCCCACGATGGGCTGTTATCCATGCCCGATTCCCACGGGTGGTAGGTTACTACTAAACCTGTTTTTTCAGGATCTCGGTCGTTGTACCACCATAAATGATAATCAACTACTTGTGAAAATAACGCTTTAACTTTTTGTTCTGCAAGTGCTTTATCTTTCGCGCTGGCAAGCATTTCTTTCATTACGGTGGCGACTACTGGCGGCTGTGAAATAGATGTACTTTTAATTTTTTTATCCGAACCCCATGCGTCAGGACCAGGAAAATAAGTATTAGAATCTTTATGAAACAAGATGTGCGGCACCATGCCATCATCCCATTGGCCTGAAAATAACACATCAATTTCTTGCCATGCGCGGCTTTCGTCTGATTTCATCCAGCCTAGCGCTGTAATGGCTGAATCCCAGTTCCACTGAAACGGGTATAGGCCATGTGTTGGTACTGTATAGCCACCTAAGTCGTTTGCTATAAGTGTTTTAGTAGCAAGGTCTGCAAGCGATGAAGCCGTTGCTGAGTCAATTTTACCGCTGTTTATAGTAGTCATATTGGGTGCTCTTTGTGTGTTATTTCCGATTTGGATAATATTAAAGTACTCATTATGGGTTGTAAATGTTTTTTTTCTGTGCTTAAATCCTGTTCGAAGTAACAAAAAACTAACATGTTTACTTGATTATTTCGGCTTTGCTTAGCCACACTCTAAGTAAATACACACAGACAACTAGCACAATTGGAGAATACCCGTGAATAAAACAACGATCGCCTCTATTGTATCTTTATGCCTCGCACAGGGCGCTTATGCAGCAGAAGAAGCTGCACCAGATACAGCAAAAAAAGCTAACAACGTTGAGCGTATTATCGTCTCTGGTACCAGTAAAGGGCGTGTTATTTCAGACACTCCACAATCAGTAACATCTATTAGTGAAGACGAGCTGGTAAAGCTGTCTTCAAGTAGCCAAGCGGATGTGCTTCGCTATATTCCGGGTATTAAAGTAGAAGGCGGTGGCGGTGAAGTCGCTACTAACCTACAAGTAAGAGGCTTACCTTCATCGGGTCAGTTTCAGTTTACGCCACTGTCGTACGACGGTTCACCTAGTTTGAGTGTTTTTGGTTTAAACTCATCGGCGTTTGATGTGTATTACCGTAATGATTTGGGTATTGAGCGCGTAGAGTTTGTGCGTGGTGGTGTATCTAATTTATTTGGCCAAGGTTCTGTGGCCGGCATTATTAACTATATTTCTAAAACGGGCAGTGATGATCCGCAAAGTACCGTACAAATGGAGCTTTCTGACCAAGGGCGTACTCGCTTAGATTTTGCAACGAGCGGTCCACTTAACGAAGACGGCTTATATTATGCGCTTTCTGGTTTTTACCGTTACGACGAGGGCCCTTTAGATACAGGCCTTGAGACTAAAGGTACACAGTTGCGTGGTAATATTCGTAAAGAATTTAATGATGGCTCTGGCTCATTTACTGTTTACGGACAGTACATTGACGACCAAGCTCAGTTTTACTTACCTATTCCACTTGATGGCGACAGCCGCGAGCGCTTAATTGGTAACGATGGTCGTGAAGTCGAATCACTGCAAACGGCGCAAGTATCTAACTTAACGTACGATACAGCAAATGGTCGTTATGAATCGCCAATCAGCGATGGTGTAGTTACTAAAGGTGGCTCTATTTCAGTAGTGTTTGAAAAAGAACTCGCTAACGATTTTGCCATTAATATGCGCAGTAAATACGCTAAATACCAACACGAATTTAATTTATTTTTAGACGGCGACGGTATTATTAATGTACCTGAAAGCCAAGACGACTTCTTAGCTAACAGAGGGCTAGGTGATGCAAGCGGTGCTGAGTTTTCTTATGTTAATTCAGGTGTCGCACTTGCAAGTGATGACTTACTATTTGCTAACCGTATTTTAGACCGCGACCGCCCAGCTGAAGATTTTTCTGCAGAATTTAATATCATCAAAAGTATTTTTGTAGGTGATTTTAGCCACGATATTACAGTCGGTACATTTTTCTCGCACAGTGAAGCCGACGACGATAACGTTATTACAACTTACTTAGGTGAGTTTAATAACAACCCTCGCTTAATCGACTTAACGTATACCGATGTTAATGGCGATGAGGTTCAGTACACTCAAAATGGTATTAGTGGCCCAGGCATTTCTTATACTAACCAAACCATTAGCGCTACCCGCAGAGCATTGTACGTAGCGGATCAAATGGAAAGTGACGATTGGATTTTTGACTTTGGTGTTCGCTACGAAGAAATTGAAGGAAAAATTAGTCGTGAAGGCAGCCAAGTAGTTCAGATTTCTGATGATCCAACGCTTGCACCTAACTTACAAGTTAACACTACGGGCAGTGGTGTAATGACTTACGGCGAAGTCGACACGTCTGAATTTGCTGTATCGGGGGCGGCGTTATATCGCTTAACTGATAATTTAAATGTATATGCCAATGCATCTCGCGGGTTTTTCTTCCCAGAAATTAGAGGTATTCAGTTCAATGATTTAGGCGAGCCTGCCAGCTACGAAGCCGAAATTGTTGAGCAAGGCGAGCTAGGTGTTAAGTTTTTTGATAACAACTTTAGCGGCAGCATTGCGTTATTTAGAACTGACTTAAAAGACAGACGCAGCGTAGACTTTGTAAATGATGGTAATGGGGGCGTATTAGAGCTGCCAGTTATGCAATCAACTAAAGCAACGGGTGTTGAGCTTACCGGTCGTTACGATATTACCGATGAGTGGGCTGTTGATGCCAACATGACCTATACCGATCACGAATTTACTGAATTTGACTCAGACCCTTCTATTATTGGTAACGAATTACGTCGTAAACCAAAAATATTATTTAACTCATCTATTAGCTACACCGCAGATAACTGGGATGCATCGATTTACCATAACTTTACCGGTAAAAACTATGCTAATGACTCAAACTCGGTAGAACTTGATTCATTCCACTTATTTAGATTTGATGCAGGCTATAACTGGCAAGTTGCACCAGAGCAAACAGTACGCTTAAGCGTTGGGGTATTTAACCTGTTTGATTCTGACGGTGTTACTGAAGGTTCGCCTCGTCTAGGTAACAGCCAAACGGCAGATAACCCATACTTTGTAGGTCGCCCAATTCTCCCACGACGCGTTACTTTAAGAGTTAAATACGACTTTTAAATAAATGCTTTATGCCTATTAACTCACTTTGGGGTTAATAGGCTTTTTGCATTGTGATGCATTTTTCAGCTAAGTTAGCTACAGGTTTATCTTTTTGACTAGGCTCGTTTATTCAAAAAGGTAAGGGCAGGTAGCCGTTTGGTATTTTAATTTTGAAAAGGCGCAGTGTTTTCATATTGTGAATACGCGAATAAATTATGAATATATTAGATTTTTCAATAGTTGCTCTTTATCTTGGTGCCTTATTGGTAATGGGATTTATGCTACGCGAACAAACCAATAAAAGTGATTACTTTTTAGGGGGTAAAAGCTTAGGTTGGAAACCTTTGGCTTTGTCGGTAATGGCCACTCAGCTTTCGGCTATTAGCTTTATTTCGGCTCCTGCATTTGTTGGTTTGCGTGAAGGCGGTGGTATGCAATGGCTCTCGTATGAGTTGGGTGTTCCGCTGGCGATGATTTTAATTTTAGCGACTATTTTACCCAAGCTTTATAAAAGCGGCATTGTCAGTATTTACGATTATTTAGAAATGCGCTTTGGCCGCTCAACCCGTGTGCTTATTAGTGTGGTGTTTCAATTTAGCCGTGCGTTTGCCACCGGCATTATGATTTACGCGGTATCGCTTATATTACAAGGCACCATGGGAATAGAAGCATGGCAAGCTATTGTACTAACGGGTGTTATAACCGTTTTATATTCACTGCAAGGCGGGATGAAAGCCGTAGTGTACGGTGATGCAATTCAAATGATCATCATTGTACTGGGTACTATTGCTTGTATTGGGTTTGGACTATATCACTTAGGTGGGGTTGATACCTTTATTGCCAATGTTGATTCGAGCCGATTAGAAGCGATTAAGTTTGATTCATTTGGTTTTAGTGGTGATGGCTTTGGCTTTTTACCGATGATTTTTGGTGGTGTGGTACTTTACGCCTCTTACTACGGATGTGACCAAACGCAAGCGCAGCGTGCGCTCAGTGCAAAAGATCCTAAAAACCTACGCTACATGATTTTAGCAAATGGTGTAGTGCGCTTCCCTATTACTATTTTATATTGCGTGTCGGGTTTAATTGTTGGCACTCTGGCAATGAGTAACCCTGAATTTTTAGCAAAAATTCCAGCAGATAACCCTGATTGGATGATGCCTATATTTATTTTAGATTACCTACCGCATGGCTTAATTGGTTTATTGGTTGTCGCTATTTTGTCGGCAGCGATGTCGTCACTTAGCTCTGCAATTAATTCACTTTCGGCGGTAAGTATTGAAGATTACAGCCGTATATCTAATAAAGAGCTAGACCAATCATCTTACTTAAAGTTAGCTAAATACTTAGGTTTAGCATGGGGCGCAATTACCTTAGTACTATCACTTTTTGCTGGTGACATTGCGCCGACCATTATTGAAGCTATTAACAAAGTAGGCTCGTTATTTTATGGCCCAATACTGGCGGTATTTTTAGTTGCTGTATTAAGTAAACGCAGTGCTGCATTGCATGCCAATATTGGCTTAATTAGTGGTGTATTAATTAATTTGTTGGTGTCGGTATTTGCACCAGATATTTTTTGGTTTTGGTGGAACTTTATTGGTTTTGTAAGCGCTGCGGTGATTATTTATGTTACGAGTCGTTTAATTCCAAGAGAAGTAAACGAAGTCACAAAAGTACAAAATGCCGAGACCGTATCAAACTCAATTTTAACTGGCAAAGATATCGTTATGCTACTTAGCATGTTTATTGTGATGATATTAATTTGTTTAGCTATTCCTTCAATTTTTTCGTGAGCTGTGACTAATGGATTCTAAAAAGTCGTTTTTAATTGATTTATTTACCACTGCGGTAAATGCCTGTAAACCAAGTGCTTGCATGAGTAAGTATTTAGAAAATATAGATGCAAGCAAAGGTTTGTGTGTAGTAGGGGCGGG
>NZ_AUTL01000115.1:0-6124 GCF_000498015.1 Pseudoalteromonas sp. TAE79 | reverse complement strand
GACTTGTCGCTTTTGAAAACCCACCTCACGATAGTGACCTTTAGGTAAAAAATCTCGGTCAACTAAAATGACTTGTACCTCATCAGGTGTTTCTGTTTGAGTCAGCGTTTTACCTACTCGGCCTTTTTGTCCGCCAGCTGATTTTTCTGACTTCTCTCTTGTTGGCTTTGTTCGGTTGATATCTTTTGATGGAGGAATGCTACTATTTTGACTATTAAGTCCTAATTTACTAGCTAGCATAACAACGACAACAAGAATGAGTTCAATAGACATCTTCAACGCTGGCGAGAGTGTTTTATCTTCTTGTAACTGAGTTTTAGTTTGCTCAACTATTTCAGTGATATTTATGCTGTTTAAATTCATTAAAGCTAGAGCGATAGGGTAATAGCTCTAGCTTGGCATACTGGCAGGATCAGTCAATAGCTAAAAAAGATCCTTAGAAAATAATTTGTCTTGGTGAATAGTTACAAAAGAACAAGGATAAAAAGCGCCTGAGTTCATTTAAGAACAATATGCTAAACAGTTACTTTAAGGGCTTATTTAATCGTAACCTTTGCATCACTTACCCATGTCTCAGTTATAGCTTCATCATTTTTATCAACTAAATACGCGCGTATGTTCACCGGATTGTTGTTAGCTTGTTTGTAGTCAAACGCTAATCGCCATTGGTTTGTACCAACTACCGGATAAACTCCAATAGGTTCTAGTATTTCACCGTTGCTGGCTTCAACAATCGGCTTTATACCACTTTTGTTATCTAAGCCTTTGAATACTGGACCTTCAAAATCAATCACCATCTTGTTAACGCCTTCAGGAATAGGCTGGCCGGGAATTCCGCCTAAGCCTTGGCGAGTATTTACAACGCTTGCAAGCGTTTTTGATTTTGGATCGAGTGGACGCCACTCAATATCATAAGAAAAGGTAAACTCATCACCTTTGCGCGCCTCTTTTTCAGGCACCCAATAGGCAACAATATTGTCGAACGTTTCATCTTTTGTAGGAATTTCGATTAACTGTACTGCGCCTTTTCCCCAATCGTCAGTAGGTTTAATCCACGCTGATGAACGCTTATTATAAAATACGCCATCGTCCTGGTAGTTGTTAAAGTCACGATCTCTTTGGATTAAACCAAACCCTTTTGGGTTCTCATCAATAAAACTATTGGTCGAAACCGACTGAGGATTATTTAACGGGCGCCAAACGTATTGACCCGATCCTGTGTGAATCGCCAGGCCATCGCTGTCGTGAATTTCTGGGCGCCAATCTTTAGCTTCTGTTTTATCTTTTTGTGAGTACCAATACATACTGGTTAACGGTGCTACGCCTAAGCGTTCAACATCGGCGCGCATATACAAATTAGCCGTTACAGAGGTAATATGGCCTTTGGCTTCTTTGTTATCTTTACTTAGACCAAATCGATAAGCACCAGTGATAGAAGGCCCTTCAAGCAATGCCCAAACAGACACACTTTCACCTTTTTTCTCTGCGGGGCCAATCCAAAATGCAGAAAAGCGCGGAAATTCTTCTGGCTGATTCATACCCGTATTAATTGCAATACCTCGAGCCGACAGTCCATATTGCCCCTCTGGCCCGTCGGTACGAAAATAAGACGCACCTAAAAAAGATATCCAATCTGGTTTCATATCTGGGCGCATTATTCTAAAACCTGCAAATCCAAACCCTTCTGGGAGATCGTGAGCTGGGCTGTCATCAGGTATATCAAAAACGTCATTACTAAAAGGTACATTTTGAACCTGATTTTTATCGTCTCTGATGTAAATACTTACTGGCTCAGGAAAATATCGCCCTGGGTAAAATAATTGTACAGGTGCCTTTTTTCCACTTGGGTATAAGGTTTCATCTTCTTTAAAGCGTATTTTCCAATGTTCGTCATACGTAATTTTATCGATTAACTCCGGCGCTGGCACCTTAGTTGACGTATAGGGCTTTTCGGCTGAGGCTTTTGCCAGCGCTTTTAAGTCTTCGAATGAAAACTCCGTTTTATCTACTGCTTCTGTCGCGTAAGACGACATCGAAGTGCTAAAAATAATTGCGATAAATAACTTTAATTTCATAAAAAGAATGTCCAATAAATTGAGTCAAATAAAAATGGGAACGCTGCACGAGCGTATGTTTAACTTAAAGTTCTGCATGAATATTACGTGACGTAATATGAACTAGCGTTTACTAAAGTATTGTTATTTGACTACAGGACCTCCTATAATTATTTTTTTAGGCTATTGATTTTCAGGGAAATTGCGCGCGTTTAATGATACCGCTGAAGTAAAAATAAGCGGGGATAGCGCAATTTATTGAACGAAGCCCTCAGGAGGTATGGATATATTTAGGTTTTAGTTGCCCACTTTTCTAAGGCAAAAATTTGTAGAGTGGCTGGTTTTTCTAATCGTTATAGGTGCATAGTTGATTTTAGGCTAAAGCGTATTATAAGCAGTAAAAGTGAAGGATAAGCCATATAACCACACTATTAGAACGCTGGTATTTAAATGGATAACGATTGCATTTAAGTGTTGAAAAACAAAGAGGCTCACCACTTTTAAAATTTGCAATTAATAGCTAATTTTACTAGCCGTCCACCTCAGGGCGTGTTGTTACGTGTTTGATACGCTCTTTCAGTAACCGACCCTTTGCAACTGATTCATTTTTTAAAAAGTTAACCATAAAATGATAATCAGGGTGTGTTTTTAAACTACGACTAACAAAATACACGTTAGTTGTATTAATAGAGAATGTTTCTCTAATACCCGCTCCTGGATTTTTGCCTGCTAACAGGCTTAGTTTTAGACCAGGAATGTTAAACACTATATGTTGATAGCCACCATGATTTTTAATAGTTGGAAAGCCCATTGATGGTGTATCTACTATTTGATTATCAACATATACAGCTAGATAAGTATTTGCAGGAAGTTCAGTATTTCCTAATAGGTAATCTGAAAAAGCAATCATGCTTTCTTCACGAATTGAATTCTTTGTATCAGGAATACCGAACCCACTCCAATCTGTTGCAGACAACCTCCAAGCAATGCTTACAGCAAAGTACATGAAATTAAACGCTATTTCGTCGCTTGGTGGAAAATACCATACTTCATCTTTTACATGAGACAACGTTTTAAACTTTTTTATCTTTGTAGCTAGTTTAAAACCGTTAGGACGAGCCATAAAAGATATTACTTTATCTTCCCCATTTTTGGAGAATTTCAATTCACAACGCTCACAAAGTAAATACTTTTTAGCTTGCTTGTCAGTATAGGCTGCTGATTTATTAGAACCATTAATCACAACAATGTTTTGTCCGTGTTCAGGGAAACCTTTACTAATTGATCGGTAAACAGCTTTAGGCATAAAGTGACTATCTTTAAGCTTCGCTGATTTCGTACACAATGCACAGATTCCGTTCACCAAACCTCCTAAACGTATAACAACTTATTGAACAACACTTTGAGAGTTATAACGCCCCAAAACGGCGTTTATTACATTGTTTAATAATTCCACTAACTAACTTTAATGTAAACAAGTAATTAGGCATGTAATAAAAAGGTCTTTGTTATTTTTCACCAAAACGATTTTTAATGATGTTATCGGACAAAATTAAAATAGCTATTTATATAAACAGTTGGTTCTGTCAGTTAGCTTTATTTATGTAGCTACCTTTTACGAGCATAATTAACAAACGTACGGATACTAAGCGCTAGTTAAGGCTTACTTATACTGGTTTAGCATTTTTATACGCTTTATTTATACGCTTTAATAGTTGGCGTTTAGCCTTGTTCGGTGAAAAACTCGAGTAAAGAACAAAAGAAAGTTGTAGGAAAATTTTGGCTTTATGTATTTAGCGCGTAATTAGCTAAAGCATTGGTTAGATAAGCGAGCCTTAACATATTAATGATACAGACTCGCTAGAGATATTTATGATAAAAACGAATGAGTGAGGTGTTTACTTTACATCAAAGTTCACGTGGTCAAAGTATGGATTTTTCTCATGCGCTTTAAGTACACTAATTGTAGTAAGCACAATGAGTTGCAGCTCGCTATTTACGTTAACAACTATGCATTCGTCTCTATTAGCATTGCGTTTTGTGTCAGTTGCTACGCCACATACACCATCACCATTTTTTAATATAAGCTCAATGCTTAAATGGTGCATACAGGCAATTTCGATGTAGTCGTATTGGTTGCAACTGATCATAAAATCCCTCTTTTATATTATTTAGCCGGTTTAAAAATCATTAAAAAAGCAATAACAACAAGGTTGGCTATATACCAAAGATCTTTAATTACAAACTGCCCTAAGCGATCCAATAAAGTGGAAGAACTAAATGCACCGGTGGCGGTAATTAAGAATGTTTGGGTCATCATAAATACGCTTAAACACGCTAAGCCACTTACAATAATTAGCTTTTTATTATTTAAAAATAGCCCTAAGCCCAATAACACAGCAAATAATACATCAAACCCGCCAATCACGTTAGACGCGCCTTGTACGCTAAATACCGTGTATAACCACGACATAAACGGTGAGGTTTCTACTAAACTTACAATGCCTTTTGCTTCAAACTCATAAAACTTCATGCCGCCAATCCACAATAAAACCATGGCAACCGGTATAAAGTTTAAAAGTACGTGTTGTTTGTCGGTAAGTTTGTCTTTATAAAATAAAAACAAATACAAAGGCACTACAGCAAAGTATTTAATTATGCCCTGCCCACTACCAATGATTGGAAAGCCGCCAAGTTGAGCCATCCAACGGTTGCTGGCAAACAAGGTAAGTAATGCTACTAAACTTATAATTGCTGCAAGTAAAAGTGCTGGCGTAGGTTTCATTAGTTTAAGGCGAGCGAGCACAGTGGCAAACGCTAAGGCAATCATAAATGAGCCACTAATCAAACCTAATGCAGATACAGACATTAGCGAATCAACGCCATAAAAACTAAACGTAGCCGTTAACGTGTTAGAGTTTGCTCCTAACGCAAACGATAAGCCAAGTAACAAAAAGCTACTCGCTAATAAAAAAGTAATCACGTTGTTGGTTAATTTTAAGTTCATTGTATTTCCTAGTATTCGTTAAGACTTACAAAGACCTTGCTAGTCGATAAAACAATTCAAGCTAACTCTTAAAAATATAAGAGTTGATTAAGCACAACGTAAGCTCTCATCAGGTAATATAATCAATCACTTTAGTTTATAGTTTATTACCTCTTTATTAATAAAATTAAATAAGTCTAATATTCATATGATGTGCGTCATTTTTTTTATTATAAAATGAAGTAGAATAACGTCGCCTTTTCAATACACAGAATGCATGCATTTCTAAAACTTAGGGACATTTTTAATGAAGGGTACTGATATTCGAGTTACCTCTGGACTGATTTCTATAGCCATTGTTTTACTACTTTGGTTTGCTGTACCGCCCCCGCAAGGTGTTACCGAAAACGCAT
The DNA here is from genome assembly GCF_000498015.1 of Pseudoalteromonas sp. TAE79. Lineage (NCBI taxonomy): Bacteria > Pseudomonadati > Pseudomonadota > Gammaproteobacteria > Alteromonadales > Pseudoalteromonadaceae > Pseudoalteromonas > Pseudoalteromonas sp. TAE79. The sequence goes on along the minus strand of NZ_AUTL01000115.1, from coordinate 671 downwards.
GGCATTTGTTAGCTTTATTTATTGGTACTGTTGTTGCCATTATTGGTAAAGCAATGCCAATCGGCGCCATTGCTATTTTAGCTATTACCTCTGTTGCGTTAACTGGCGTAACTAATGACAGCCCATCTGGCGCTATTAAAGATGCATTAAGTGGCTTTTCTAATTCATTAATTTGGTTGATTGGTATTGCTATTATTATTTCTCGGGGTTTAGCTAAAACTGGTTTGGGAAATCGTATTGGCTATAATTTTATTTCTCTTTTTGGTAAAAAAACAGTTGGTATTGGTTACGCACTCGCACTTTCTGAACTTGTTATAGCGCCTGTAACGCCAAGTAATACCGCGCGAGGCGGCGCTATTATTCACCCAATAATGAAGTCGATAGCAACAAGTTTTGGCTCGTCCCCTGAGGAAGGTACATCTCGTAAAATTGGGCACTACCTTGCTTTAGTGAGCTACCATATAAACCCTATTACATCAGCTATGTTTATTACGGCGACTGCGCCAAACCCTCTAATTGTAAAGCTGATTGCTGATGCTACCGGTGCAAATATCAGTATTACTTGGAGTACGTGGGCGCTGGCAGCGCTTGTTCCTGGTTTGCTATGTATTGCCCTTGTGCCTTTGATTGTTTATGCCATTTACCCACCTGAAGTTAAAAGTACGCCCGAC
>NZ_AUTL01000114.1:0-771 GCF_000498015.1 Pseudoalteromonas sp. TAE79 | reverse complement strand
TAACACCATTCAGTTAAGCATGCTTTGACTTAATGGTGTACCGAGTTTTTGAAATTCGAACGGTCCTACTTTTGGGCCGTTTTCTTTTTTCTGGAAGAATATAACGTTTCACTCGTTCTCGCATTGCCCTTAATTTCTTTGGAATTGAACCTGGCGAAGCGATGGCACACCAGAGTATTTCATCCTGTATATCCCGCAAAGCCATGACAAAACTAATTCTCAGCGGGGAGACTTTAGCCTCTTTGGCTATTCGACTTATCTCTACTCGAATTAAATTGTAGGCTAGCAATATACCCCATAGCTCTTGATTGACTCCATCCACAGTCTGACTACGCAAAAGAATACTATCCTCAAGCATCTGGTGTTTTATTTCTCCATAGCTATTTTCAATTTCCCAGCGCTCGAAATAGACATCAAGAATGGCCTGTGCACCAAAGGCCTGTTTATCATCCAAAGAGCACAGCAGACCTTTTATTTTTCCAGGCCCCATTGGCTCAGGATAAAGAACCAGTCTGGCCTGCCAGCACTCAGGAAGCGAAGGGTCTTGTTTTCTGGCATGCGCAGATACACTCATTTCTACTTTGAAGTCATGCTCAGAGTAAGATTCAATGACGGTGTATTGCGTGTTGCTTTTAATTGGGACCATCCAGTGCGACTGTGGGTGTTGCTTACGCCAATTAATCAGTAGCTCAGCGCTGAGATAACATCGGTCAAAAATAGTTAGACTGTTATCACTTACATGACTAAATAACTGCTTTGCGTAGTTCACCT
>NZ_AUTL01000113.1:0-665 GCF_000498015.1 Pseudoalteromonas sp. TAE79 | reverse complement strand
AGTAGCTTTTCGCAGTTACTGATATTCGCTCGCCGCTTTCGCTTTAAGTTTTCACAATAACCTTCTTGTGAGGCTGGCCTGCCTACTGCGCCATGAAATACACGCGTAAATTGTGTGGTGAGCTTTAACCAGTTTTCGGGGGATATATTCACTCTTTCGAGTAAGGGTAAGTGTGAACTCTCAATATACCCTCGCTTATCTTCACGTATACAACGCCCTGTTAATTCAACAAGTTCAAGGTACGATTTAAGCTCAAACGGCAGCCCTTTGGGCATTATTTTACGTGGCATGCCTGCAAAGCGAAGGAGTTGTTTTGGTTGTTTACCATCCTTTGCATATGTTAGTCGCTGTTTGATGCTGGTATGGCCTGAATCCTCTGGAGTGTTAGCTATTTTAGCTCTAATGGGGTTTAAGTCTACATATGCCATACAAGCTGCAAGTGCTGCTTCATCTAGTAATGCTTGCGATTTGAATCTACCCTCCCCACAAAGTTGTATGGAACAACTTTGAACGCCTTAGGCGGCCCGAAGGGTGAGCGCCATGGATGGCAGCGAATAAAACCTACCCGTGCAGTTATCTTCTTTATTTGCTCTGCGAGCAATATCTTCATTTAACAACCGCATAAACCAGCTAATACTTGATAGGCGCTCTCGATATTCCTTTAC
>NZ_AUTL01000112.1:0-21807 GCF_000498015.1 Pseudoalteromonas sp. TAE79 | reverse complement strand
TCTGTCGACTGAGTTCAATACCGTATTGCTTAAACATCGCTTCCTGGCGATACAGCGGTAACCCGTATTGGTATTTACTGGTGATAAGCTGACTGAGCAAACTGCTGGTTGCAATGCCTTTGTTGATGGGCATGGCAGGCATTGAGGCTTGTTTAATCTGTGTCTGAGTTGAGGATTTATCACAGTGACGGCAGGCGTATTTAGGCCTAATATGCTCAATCACTTTGATTTTAGCGGGTATGAACTCAAGCTTTTCTGACTTATCTTCACCCATTTTATGTAGCTCACCGCCACAGCAATCACAGGTTTTGTCGATGATGTCGTGAATAACCTGCTCACGAGGTAAGTCTTTTGGCAGTGCCTTACGCACCGGCTTTTTACGGGTATAGCTAATGGATTGTTGCTCTGCCTCAACTTCCTCAACAATTTCTTCCACTTCATTGAATAACTCGCCTTGCCCGGCAAAGCCTTCAGCACTTTTGCCGAATTGTTTTTGTTGGGCCAAGCTCCAGCGCTCTTCCAATGCCGCAATCTGGGCATCCTTCTGCGCTAACAGTTTTTCAAGTTCAGCAATGCGCTGTTTAAGGGCGAGTTCATTTTTCATGACGCCTATTTTAAGGCATCATCAAAGGCTTTGCAGTGCTAACTGAACTCACTTTGATGATCATCAATCGATCGCAAATATTAAAGCATTTTCTTACCTGCGACATCAATTTTACTGTGTCCAATCACATCATAACCCGATAATAACCAGTGTAATTGCTGCTCGCTTAAGGTCATGGTGGGTGACATGAGTTTGGGCCATTTGAACTTATGCTTATCTAATCGCTTATACCACAGTGCAAAACCGGTGTTATCCCAGTAAAGCAGTTTGAGTTTGTCACGGCCTTTATTACAAAACACAAATAGCGCACCACTGAGCACGGGTAGTTCAAGCTCTGCTTCCACCAACGCCGCCAGACCATTAATTGATTTTCGAAAATCAACGGCATCGGCACATAAATAGACGGTGGGTACATCAACGAACATCCTCATACCGTTAGCCCTTTAATAATGGCAACGATATCGGCCGTCGCTAAATCGATAGGAAACGTGAGTTGGCCGGTTAGCGTATCAAACTGCAGCGTATTTTGACGAGTTTGCGCGCAGACTTCAGTAGTTTGTTTTACCTGGACAAAACGTGATGATGTAAGGCACTGCGTGTGCACTGGCAAGGTGGAATTAGGCTGGTCTTTTGCCAGTAAAGCACGTTGTTTATAATAAGTCGTAATAGCGACATTATGGTGTTGGCAGAATTCAATATTAGTACCACTAAACGTACTGCGTTGCAGCAAAAGCTGCTGCCACTGTGCGCTTGTTCTGTAAGTTTTCATCACCTGCTCCGAATTTATCATTGAGCAGGTATTTTTAGATAATCAGAACATCGATGCTAGGTGTGGTTCGCTAGACGCTTACAGAACTTCCAACATTTAAAGAGTTGAAAGGACAGTTGTTACTTGCTGATAGAGGGTATTATTCAGGTAGTTATATTCATGAATTAGATAAAGCAGGAGGATTTTACGTATTAAGAGCTAAGGGGTGAAAAGCAGTCAGAGTACATAATGCTTTTAAGCAAAATGGACAGGAATTAACAGGAAGTCATTCCCCAAAGTTATGTGAATTGCTCCCCGAATTACCTAAAAATGATCTTATTGATATGAATGTTAGCATAAAAAACAAGCTAACAAGAGTCGTTGGGTATTGGTCAAAAAAAGAAAAACAATATACATTTTTAGTCACTAATTTATCTATTGATGAATTTACAGCGACTGAAATAGGCAAATTATATAGGTTACGCTGGCAGGTTGAATTACTTTTTAAGGAGTGTAAGTCTTATAATAATTTACGCGGCTTTCAAACATCAAACGCAACCTTACAAGAGGCGCTAATTTATGTAAGTTTAATAGTAACCACGCTTAAAAGGTTTTTAACTGGCTGTATTGAAAAGATATTCAAAACTGAAATGTCTACAATGACAGTAGCAAAAACAACGGGTGTTTGGTGGATTGGCATATTAACAGCGATTATTAGGAAGCATAGGAAAGGATTGTTAAATGCAGTTAATGCAGCATTTGACTTTCTGAGGAAAAATGCAGCTAGGGCACACCCCAAACGCGATCGAAAAACAGGAGTATTTCAGTATGGGGTAGAGCCAAATTTTTAAGGCTGTACTTAATATTTTTCTTAAGTACCTACCTATGACATCCATGTAAGTAGTAAATAAATCCTTGTCATATAATTACTAAAAACGCAATTACCAACTAATTTTAATTTTAGCACGCAAGATAAATAAATCAAGAATTTATAAACTATTTACTACACGTTATTTAGTAATGTTTATAGTCATTTCCAATATATAAACAGTATTAAACAACTCAGGGCTTAAATGGCGATTAACGCTTAAATTTAGTTTCTAAAATTACAGAAGATGTTGTGCGCTCTACTCCATCCAGATTTCCTATATCGTCTAGTAAATGGCTAAGCTGCTCTAAATTTTGAGCCTGTACTACAGCAATTAAATCAAACTCACCACTTATCGCGTAAAGCTGCGAAATTGCATCAATTTGCTTAAGCTCGATATTTGTTTTAGTTGTTAATTTTTGCCTTACTTTTATAGACACATGAGCTGATACCATTTTACTGAGGTAGTCGTCACCATAATCAACGCTATAGCCTTTAATTACACCCGTTTCTTCTAGTTTGAGCATACGGCTTTGTACCGTTGAACGAGATAAGTCAAGCATGCGAGCAAGATCAGAAATACTCGCTCTAGCGTTTGTTTTTAGTACAGAAAGTAGCTTTTCATCTTGTGGAGTTATCATAATGGTTATTTTCTTCGTTATTTTGTCTTTTATTTTAATCATTTTTCACAAAATAGCACTGCAATTTTAATAGCTAACCTTCGATAATGACCTTTACAAGAAATAATAACGTGTTTGCTGAAGAATAAAGGCTATATTCTTCTTTGAGTTAGCAACTAATCTTTTATCTAAGCCCATTAAATTTAGGTGTAAAAATGCAAGTAACAAGAGACTTATTTAACGACGTAATGGTACCAAACTATAATCCATCAGCAATCATTCCAGTTCGTGGTGAAGGTTCACGCGTTTGGGATCAAAATAACAATGAGTTCATTGATTTTGCCGGTGGTATTGCCGTTAACTGTTTGGGTCACTGTCATCCTGCATTAGTTAAAGCATTAAAAGAGCAAGGCGAAAAAATTTGGCATTTATCGAATGTTATGACTAATGAGCCAGCACTTCGTTTAGCTCAAAAAATGGTTGAAGCAACATTCGCTGATAAAGTTTACTTTGCAAACTCAGGCGCAGAAGCAAACGAAGCAGCCCTTAAGCTAGCGCGTCGCTATGCACTGGACGTATATGGCGCTGAAAAAACGCAAATTATTGCATTTAATAAAGGTTTCCATGGTCGAACATTTTTCACAGTCACTGTGGGCGGGCAAGCTGCTTATTCAGATGGCTTTGGTCCAAAACCTGCTGACATAGTACATTGTGATTTTAACGATATAGCGGCATTTGAAGCGCTGATCAGCGATAAAACATGTGCTGTTATGATGGAACCATTACAAGGTGAAGGCGGTATTATTTCACCAACAGATGACTTTGCTAAAAAAGTACGTGAACTTTGTACTAAACATAACGCGTTACTTATTTTTGATGAAGTACAAACGGGTGTTGGTCGCACAGGCGATTTATACGCTTATGAAGGTTTAGGAGTTGTTCCTGACATTTTAACAACGGCAAAAGCATTGGGTGGTGGTTTTCCAATTGGCGCTATGATCACTCGTACACCTATTGCTGAGCATTTAAAAATTGGTACTCACGGTTCTACTTATGGCGGAAACGCACTTGCTTGTGCTGTAGCCGAAGCGGCATTTGATACAGTAAATACACCAGACGTACTAAACGGTGTTAAAGAGCGCGAGCAATTATTCCGTGACGGATTAAACGCAATTAATGAAAAATACAACGTATTTAGCGAAGTACGTGGTAAAGGCTTATTAATTGGCGCAGTACTAAATGACAAATTTGAAGGCCGCGCACGCGACTTTTTAGTAGCCAGTGCTAATAATGGTTTAATGAACCTTGTAGCTGGCATGAATGTAATTCGCTTTACACCGTCTTTAGTTATTCCGTTTGAAGATATTAAAGAAGGCTTAGCGCGCTTTGAAAAAGCGGTTAGCGATGTAGTAAACGGTTAATATAGTTTAAATTAGCACGCCTACTGGCGTGCTATTGGAGCAAGCAATAAATGCAAGTATTACGTCCTATTACTGCCAATGATTTTGAAGCGCTTAAACAAATAGCAATTGAGTCAGGCCATGGGTTTACCTCTTTGCCTGTGGACGATGCACAGCTTAAAGAAAAAATTGAACGTGCTGAAAAAAGCTTTGCCAAAAACATTAACCAGCCACTTGATGAAAGCTATTTATTTGTTTTAGAAGACAGTGAAACAGGTGACGTTATTGGTACAACCGCTATAGAAGCTGCGGTAGGTTTATCGGTGCCTTTATATCATTATCATTTAGGTAAAACAGTACACCACTCACCTACTTTAAATGTATATAACACCGTTGATATTTTAAGCATGTGTAACGACTACACAGGCTGCTCTGAAATATGCACATTATTTTTGCGCGAAAATAGTCGTAAAGGCCTAACGGGTCGATTTTTATCGCGTTCACGCTTTTTGTTTATGGCTCAGCATAGCGAGCGTTTTGCCGATACTGTTATCGCAGAAATGCGCGGTGTTAGCGACGAAGACGGCCACTCTCCTTTTTGGCAATGGCTGCAAGAGCACTTTTTTAGTATCGAATTTCCAGAAGCGGATCACTTAGTGGGCTTAGGCGATAAAGTATTTATTAGCGAGTTAATGCCTAAGTACCCTATTTATGTGAACTTGCTTAGCAAAAAAGCCCAAGCTGTTATTGGGCATGTGCATGAAAAAACAAAACCTGCGCTAAAATTATTAGAAAAAGAAGGTTTTGAGCACAGAGGCTACGTTGACTTATTTGACGCAGGCCCAACGGTTGAAGCAAAGCTTGGTAATATTCGCAGCATTCGTGACTCTCAAGTTTGCCCTATTACTATTGGTGAGCTTGATCACATATCACAAAATAGCTCAGATACGCTGGCTGTATGTAATCAAGGCGTAAGTGGCTTTAGAGCAACATTTACCAAAGACGCACATTACAATCATGCAAAACATACTCTCGTCATTAGCCAAGATGTGGCTAAGGCGCTTAATTTAAGCCAAGGAGACGCAGCGCGATTTTTCCGCCTGTAAATAATTTATGAATACACACCTAATTAATAACCAGTGGCATACAGGCCTTGGCCCAGTATTTGAGTCAATCAATCCAAGTAATGGCGATGTGGTATGGCAAGGTAATGGCGCAAACGCTGATCAAGTAGATTCGGCTATAAAAGCAGCCAGAGCTGCGCAATTACAATGGGCAGACAAACCACTTGTAGAGCGTATAGTCATTCTTGAAAGCTTCGCAGCACAATTAAAAGAACACAGCGAAGAATTTGCGACCATAATTGCACGCGAAACAGGAAAGCCATTATGGGAAACCCGCACCGAAGTAGGCGCAATGACAGGTAAAGTAGCTATATCTGTAAAAGCCTACCATGAGCGTACCGGTACAACCGAAAACCCAATGCCCGGTGCTAAAGCGTTTATTAGACACAAACCGCATGGCGTTGTGGCTATTTTTGGCCCGTATAACTTCCCTGGGCATTTACCAAACGGACATATTGTTCCTGCAATTCTAGCTGGCAACACAGTGGTATTTAAGCCATCAGAGCTTACTCCGCACGTGGCAGAATTTACCCTCTCACTTTGGCTAAAAGCGGGCTTACCAGCGGGTGTTATTAACCTTGTGCAAGGTGAAATTGAAACAGGTAAAGCACTTGCCTCTCATAAAAATATAGATGGCTTGTTTTTTACCGGTAGCTCAAACACAGGTCACTTACTACATAAACAGTTTGCTGGACACCCCGGTAAGATTTTAGCGCTTGAAATGGGCGGTAATAATCCACTGATTGTAAAAGATGTGAGTGATGTAAGCGCTGCTGTGCACGATATTATTCAATCAGGCTTTACTACCTCAGGTCAGCGCTGTACGTGTGCACGCCGCTTATTTATTGAAAAATCAGCCAACGGCGATGCTATTTTAGAAAAGCTAATAAGCGCAACTAAAAATATAGTTGTAGACGACAGCTTTGCTACAGAGCAGCCTTTTATGGGTGCGATGATAAGCGAAAAAGCAGCACTGGGTATGGTTGCCGCGCAAAGTGAATTAGTCTCAAAAGGCGCGCAAATCCTTGTTGAACTTAAGCAATTAAAATCAGGCACAGGCTTTGTAAGTCCAGGCATTATTGATGTAACAAACATTACCGACATGCCAGATGAAGAACATTTTGGACCGCTAATTAAAGTGTATCGCTTTGATGACTTTGACAGCGCAATCATTGAAGCCAATAACACAAGCTTTGGTTTATCTGCAGGTTTATTGGCTGATAACGAAGATGACTACACTCACTTTTTAAAGCGCATCCGTGCCGGTATTGTTAACTGGAACCGCCCTATTACGGGTGCCTCAAGTGCAGCTCCATTTGGCGGTATTGGCGCCAGTGGTAATCACAGAGCCAGTGCCTATTATGCCGCCGATTATTGCGCATACCCTGTAGCATCTGTTGAGTCAGACAAAGTGAGCTTACCGCAAACCCTAGCGCCGGGCTTAATAATTGAATAAGTAATAAAACCAAATTTTAAATTTAAGGACTTAACATGCATACTGATGTAAATACATTATTTAATAACCTTTGGAAAAATTACTTAAACGTAACTCCATCGGCAGACAAAATTCATGACCTTTTAGGGTCAACGCAAAAAGATGACATCATTAACGATCATATTGCGCTGCGTACATTTAATATTGAAAAAGTGGGTCTTGAAAAACTCGCAGCTCACTTTCTTGCGATTGGTTACAAAGAGTGTGGTGAGTACCACTTTGAAGCTAAAAAACTTTACGCAAAGCACTACGAGCATAGCGACCCTAATCAGCCAAAAGTGTTTATCTCTGAGCTGTTAGTCGAAAAATGCTCGCCAGAGTTACAAGCCATCGTAACTGACATGGTAAGCCAAATTGACGAAAGCGCAGTAACTGCTGATAACTTTTTGTATTCAGGCACGCATTGGCAAGTAAGCACCGATACTTACAAACAACTGCTAGCTGAAAGCGAATATGCGGCGTGGATGTCGGCGTGGGGTTACCGTGCCAATCACTTTACCGTAAACATTAATACGCTTGCTAAGTTTGATAACATTCATGATGTTAACCAAGCCCTGAAAGACGCTGGCTTTTCGCTTAACACGTCAGGCGGCGAGGTCAAAGGCTCACCAGAGGTGTTACTAGAGCAATCGTCAACACTTGCTGATGAATACTCTGTTACCTTTAGTGACGGTGATATGAGCATTCCTAGCTGTTTTTATGAGTTTGCTATTCGTTACCCTAAAGCAGACGGCGAGCTTTATACAGGTTTTGTTGCAGCCTCAGCTGACAAAATATTTGAAAGCACCAACGCTCGATAATAAAACCTAAAGTACTTTATTTTAAAAGCCCGTTATGGGCTTTTTTTATGTCGGTAGTTATGTTGATTAATTATAAAAATAACGGTTTATAATCGTTTTCTAACTTTTCAAACGATAAGTCGCCAATAAAGCGGCCAAAGCTCAACCACGTTGCCAAACCACGTAAGTCTTTAAAGTGTGGTGGCACAAATTGTGGGCTCTCTATTACACCTAAATCATGAAGCTGCGATATTAACCTAAAATCATCTATCGATATTTTACCTACGAGTAATAAAGGAAGCCTATCTATTCGACCTAGCTGTATTGCTACGCGAATTAAGTTATATACCAGTACAAAGCCTTTAATGTAGGCAATGTCTTTTGTAAAAGGCAGACCTGTTGGCGTACTGCCTCTAAATACACGCTGCGCGAGTGTGTAACTGTCATCTTTTGATAAACCTTGCGCGACATAGTCACGGTAAATGTCTACAAACTCAGCGCCATCTATTACCTTTGTAACCGCTTGAATACGATTCACTAATTTAGATAAACGTCTCGGAGTCGATTTTAATGTAATAATTTCGGTTAATACCGCTAAGCCTTCTTGGGTAATAGTGGAGCTAGGCGTGCCTTTACTTAAACATGTTAAATACGGCTGTGCTAAACCATTTTGAGTGGTACCTACGTGTATCCACCCTTCATGAACTTCCAATATATCAAGTTCACGCTGAGAAAATTTAACATCTTGATTAAGCTTAATATTATTAGCACCGGCGGCTGCATCACTGACAATACCATCGCTAAGCATTANCCTGCCATACTAGCGTTTACTTGCTCAGACAAAATACGTACAGCATCAACAGCATCAATATTTTTAGGGTCGTCAGGCAGTATGTCGGCTATTAGTAAATTTTGCAGCGGTTTATCTAGCATATTAGCTAGCTCAGAGAGTGAGGGCTCACCGGCATGGAATAAGTCTTTAGGGTGACCAAATAACTCCACCGATAAGTCATGAAATTCTGGCGTACCTCGATATTCAAGCATACTTAATACCGTTTTATACTCAGTGCACATTTTTCCCATATATTGAGCAATCGGATTTAACTGCCCCAGTTGGTTAATAATGTTACGGTGCAAAGTAGAAAACGCTTGGCGTAACTCGCTAGGTACAAAACCAAGGTCGCGCTGTTGATAGTATGCACGATCGATAAGTGGGTTTTTTTGACATTTCTGTCTAAAAAACTCTTCTTTAGTTTGTTTATCCCAATTAATAGCATCAAGTATCCTAATAGGCGTTTGCAATGCAATTAATTGATCCGATAACTCACGAGTTTTTAGTAGTAACGCCTTGTCTATCATGGTGTAAGCTCAACAATAAATGAGTTTTGAGCATAATTTAAAAAAGCTAAATTACAAAGCAATATCACACTTTTTTAGCTATTGTTTTTAAGATGATCGACCCTCATATCTGTATCGTATGAGTTATCAAATAAAAGGTATAAGACATGAAAAACGAACTCGACAATAAACAGATTTTAGCCGTGTATGAACGTATAATTCAAAAAGGTGAAATGACTGATGAAGGTAAGCATTATCAAGGCGTTACTGCTTATTCAGACGTAGATGGTTACACAGTATACCTACAAGGTAGCGGCGTGGAGCTGCGCTTTGGTTTTCATAATACTTACCACCTTGACTATGAACATGAAAAGCATAAAGACGACTTTTTGAAAAAATTATATAACATTGCAAACGAGAGCTAATGCACCCACGAAAACTCAGACACCGCCCTACCAGTAAGCTCAATACTACTTTTATAAACCAAGTAGTAGAAGAGCTTAGATCTGATCCAAGCAAAGTCTCTATTATTCAAGACAATTTAGAACAGTACCGTGCTCAAACTCATTTAAAGCGTGGTTTTTTACTGGCTATAGAGCGCTTTGATTGGGTTTTTGAAGCAAGCAAAGATATTGATTTCATTTGCCAGCAAATTTTAGCTGATGACTATATTGGCAATAGACTAAGACGTTACCCTCTCCTTTTTAAAGGTGTTATTAATAATACCTGACCTTTCAAAACCAAGCGCTTTAAAACGATAAAACCATAAAGTTTACTCTCTATATAAATTTATTAGAGCACTAAGCAATTACAGGTTTAGTGCGCTTTTGCATTAAAATAATACTATTAGTGCTCTAACTATTACTGCACTAACGATTTTTACACATTTTATTCATTTATTGCTGTAAACAAATCATTACTATTATTTAATCTCAAAAAAAACCTTGCAACACCATGTTTTATAAGAAATTAAATAAAATAAAATTTTATCTTCTTTATCGCATTAGTTGCACTTTTATTAATGATTAATCTACATTTTGGCATCTAGATATTTACCTCAACCTTGAATTGTTAGAGCTATTACCTTAAGCTTATCTTTATTGAACGTTCAATTAATAAAAATTATGCCTAAAGTTGGAATGGAACCTGTCAGGCGTCAGCAGTTAATTGACGCAACTATAGAATCTGTTGCGACGAATGGATTACAAGGAACGACTATAAACAGCATTAGTAAAAATGCAGGTTTATCGTCGGGTATTATTAGTCATTATTTTGGTGGTAAGCAGGGGCTGATTGAAGCCACTGTTCGATACTTACTAACAAGCTTAAAACAAGACTTGATAGGCAAGGTAAATCATCAAACAAATGCGACTGAACGTTTAATGTTTATTATCGAAGCCAACTTTGCGCTTGTACAACAGCGTAATGATACCACCCGAACGTGGTTAAGTTTTTGGGCGCAATCGATGCATGATGAAGAATTACACCGACTACAAAATGTAAACAGTAAACGCTTGCAAAGTAATTTAGCATTTTCTTTTAAACAGTTAATGCCTATTGAGCAAGCAAATCAAGCTGCAGAACTTAGCGCCGCAATGATCGATGGCCTATGGTTAAGAGCAGTACTGAGTAAATCAGACAATAATCAGTTTAAACACTGTGAAAAGTTAGCAAAAAGCTATGTACTTTCACTTATCAAGCAATATGGAGCCTAGCGTGACTACACCTGTCTATCAAAATTTTATTAACGGCCATTTTCTTGCAAACCAGAACGGCAAAACATTTGATGTAACAAACCCAGCAACGGGCGAGGTTATTTACGCAGTAGAAATTGCCGACGAATTTATTCAAAACGCAGCCATTGAGAGTGCAAAGCAAGGTTTTGCTCAGTGGTCAGCAATGACACCCATTGAACGTAGCCGCATTTTATTAAAAGCAGTGGCTATTTTACGCGAGCGCAACGATGAACTAGCACTTGTAGAAGTACTCGACACCGGTAAACCAATGCAAGAAGCAAATTGTGTTGATATTGAAACTGGCGCTGATGTAATTGAATACTTTGCAGGTCTTGCGCCAGCACAAGTAGGCCAACAACAAATGGTTGGTGATGACTTTTACTACACACGCAAAGAACCATTAGGTATTTGTGCGGGTATTGGTGCATGGAACTACCCACTACAAATTGCATGTTGGAAGTCGGGCCCTGCCCTTGCTGCTGGTAATGCATTTATATTCAAACCATCAGAAGAAACACCACTGGGCGCTCTTAAACTTGCAGAAGTATTTGTTGAAGCTGGCGTACCTGCAGGTGTGTTTAATGTGGTTCAAGGCGCGGGCGATGTAGGCCAGTGGCTAACGCAGCATAGCGAGATTGACAAAGTATCGTTCACGGGTGAAGTAGGCACAGGTAAAAAAGTAGTAGCAAGTGCTGCCGGTACTTTAAAAGATGTCACGATGGAACTTGGTGGGAAATCTCCACTATTAGTATTCGATGACGCCAACATTGAGCAAGCAGTTAGCGCGGCCATGTTAGGTAATTTTTATACGCAAGGCGAAATTTGTACTAACTGTACACGTATTTACGTTCATAAAAATGTATATCAGCAATTTATTGATGAGCTTAAAGCGCGCACTGAGAAAAACATTATTGCTGGCGACCCACAAGATTTAAATACAAACTTTGGCGCACTTATTTCTAAAAAGCATCAAGAACTAGTAATGAGCTACGTTAATAAAGGCATAGAAGAAGGTGCAACGCTTTTAACTGGTGGTACAACGCTTTCACCAGAATCTGCACCTAATGGCTATTTTGTAGCACCGACTGTGTTTATTGATTGTAATGACGACATGACTATCGTTAAAGAAGAAATATTTGGCCCAGTAATGAGCGTGCTTGTTTTTGACGACGAAGACGATGTGATTGCACGCGCTAACGGTACACACCTAGGCTTAGCTGCTGGCGTATTTACGAGTGATATTAAACGTGCTCACCGCGTAATTCATAAGTTACAAGCCGGTATTTGTTGGATTAATGCATACGGTAACTCACCGGCTGAAATGCCAGTTGGCGGTTATAAGCAATCGGGTATTGGCCGTGAAAATGGTATACAAACGCTTGATCAATACACGCAAACTAAGTCTATTTATGTTGGTATGGCCGACATAGAAAGCCCATTTTAAGGCGCCCTACTATGAGTAATCATTACGACTATATTATTGTTGGCGCGGGTTCGGCGGGTTGTGTTTTAGCCAATCGTTTATCTGAAGATTCAAGTAACCGCGTGTTACTACTTGAAACTGGCGGTAGCGATAAAAGTATCTTTATAAAAATGCCAACCGCGTTATCTATTCCTATGAATAGTGACAAATACGCATGGCAGTTTCATACGCAGCCTGAGCCTCATTTAGATAACCGTGAAATGCATTGCCCACGAGGCAAAGTATTAGGCGGCTCGTCATCTATTAATGGCATGGTGTATGTGCGTGGCCACGCTAAAGATTTTGACGAATGGCAGCAACACGGTGCAAACGGCTGGGATTACCAATCGTGTTTACCGTATTTTCAAAAGGCAGAAAGCTTTTACCTTGGTGAAAATACTTACCGTGGTGGCAAAGGCCCGCTTGGCGTTAATAACGGCAACGAAATGAAAAACCCGCTTTACCGCACCTTTATCAAAGCAGGTGTACAAGCCGGTTACGCTTCTACAGATGATTATAATGCGTCGCAGCAAGAGGGTTTTGGCCCAATGCACATGACCGTAAAAGACGGCGTGCGCAGCTCTGCTTCTCGTGAGTATTTAGACCCTGTTAAATCGCGTAGTAATTTAACGATTATTACAGGTGCACTAGCACAACGCGTGATTTTAGATGGCAAGAAAGCTACTGGCATCGAATACAAAGTAAATGGCGACGTTAAAACTGCACATGCTGAAAAAGACGTTGTATTAAGTGCAGGCCCAATCGGCTCTCCACATATTTTACAACTCTCTGGTATTGGTGACACACAAGCGCTTGAAAAAGCAGGCGTTGAAGTACAACATCATCTACCTGGTGTTGGTCAAAACTTACAAGATCATCTTGAGTTTTACTTTCAATACAAGTGTAAGCAACCTATCACGCTTAACGGCAAGCTAGGCATTGTTTCAAAAGGTTTGATTGGCGCGCGCTGGTTATTAACGCGTTCGGGTTTAGGTGCAACGAATCATTTTGAATCGTGCGCGTTTATTCGCTCAAAACCAGGTGTTGAATGGCCAGATATTCAGTATCACTTTTTACCAGCGGCTATGCGTTACGATGGTAGAAGTGCATTTGCAGGTCATGGTTTTCAGGTACATGTTGGTCATAACAAACCAAAAAGCCGTGGTAGTGTGACTATTGCTTCTGCAAATCCTGAGCAACCACCAACAATTTTATTTAATTACCTTGAGCATCAAGACGATATTGAAGGCTTTAGAGCGTGCGTTCGCTTAACACGCGACATAATCGAACAAAGTGCCTTTGATGAATATCGCGATGAAGAAATTCAACCTGGTAAACATATTCAAACAGATGAAGAAATAGATGCCTTTGTACGCCAAGCCGTAGAAAGTGCCTACCACCCTTCTTGCTCATGCAAAATGGGTGAAGATGATATGGCCGTTGTTAATTCAAATACGCAAGTACATGGTATTGAAGGACTACGTGTTGTTGACTCATCTATATTCCCAACAGTTCCTAATGGAAACTTAAATGCACCTACTATTATGGTTGCCGAAAAAGCAGCTGACATAATTTTAGGTAAAGACCCATTACAGAAATCGGATGTGAATGTTGCCATAACAACAAACTGGCAAGAAACACAACGTAGTACGGAGATCTAACTTTAGCCACATGCTTAGGTTTAGTCTCGTCGGGCTAAGCCAATGCGTGCCTTGCAGTGGCACACGATGTAAATAGGTTACGTTGTGTTAATGCGAGAATAAAACAATAAAATACGGAGTGCTTATGAATTATTTTTATTCATTACTGGAGGGTAACAATGACTATTTGGCTTAATGCAGGGATCATTTTTACCTTACTTGCCATTATCACTATTTTAATTAAATGGGGTAATGTTCGCGTAGTAGGTGTAACACCAGTTCGAACCTTTACGTTTATAGCAATACTATTTACTTCTGGCCTAGATGTTGGCCTTATCATGTTTCCTTTAACTGAGTTTGCAGGTTATGCAGACATAAAAGCAAGCCCAGAATACGCGTTTGCAAATCCACTGGCTATTGAGTTTGGCTACTGGGGATTTTTGATCTGGGGATTTTACTTTCTTACGTGCTTTTATTTCTGTGTAATAGAACCTAAAGTGAAATTTTTCGAAATTCCTTGGGTTAAATTTATCAATAACGTTGTAATTATTGGTACATGTGCATTTACCGCTTATTTGCTGCTTACAAACCTACCGTGGTATTTACCCGGACTAGGTGATGGAACAAGTATAGTTTCTGAATTTTACTTAATTGTGTTTGCGGCTATCTGTTTTGCTGTGTACTCAAGTACTGATATTAAATATGTACGTATTTTAAGTATTTCTACTACGTGGTTATTTTTAGCTTTAATCGCCTTTATGTGGGCTGGCGCATTTGTGATTGGTGATAGTCAAATGTCAGCATTTACAGATAACTTAGGCTCTATTGGTACTTACTTTGCAAACATTAATGAATTTGTTTTACCGCTTAATGATTACCATGAGTTCTACTTATTCTGGTGGTTTGCGTGGAGCATAATGATTGGTCAATTTACATCACGCTTTGTTGGTGGACTTAAAACATACCAAGTATTAGGTGCAATGTTAATATTTCCATCAATTCCGATTGCGATTTGGTTTAGCGTACTTTATCACTACCATGAAGCGGGCATTCCAACACAAGGCATTAAAAACTTTGCAATGGTATTTGTAGGTATTGTATTTGTAATTAACTCACTCGATTCGTTAGTGCGTTTATATACAGATAACCTAAACTTTACTGTAAAGCGTTTTGGTAAAATGAAATACATAGTCGGAAACATTGTTGCTCTATCACTACTTACACTATTGTTTAAATTAGAATTTTTACAAATTCAGTGGGTAGGCGCATTAGTTATTGGATTGTTCTTTATCTGTGCTGGTTTTATCGGATACAGCAAGTTTAAAACAGTTACAAACATAGACAGCTCACCAAAAGCAAACGAAATTGATTACACAAAAATAGACACAGTACACTAGGGATTAATAATGAATAACAAACTAAAACAACTTGTAGTAGCACTACCATTAGCACTTTTATCAACCACTGCAGCAGCTGATTGGTCAACAACAATCACTGCAGCGTCTGACTACACTTTTAATGGTGTAAGCCAAACAGATAGCAACCCTGCAATTCAAGGTAGCTTAGACTATGCCTTTGAAAGCGGTGTATATGCAGGTGCATGGGCTTCAAATGTAGATTTTGGTGACGATACCGATTTTGAACTTGATGCTTACATTGGTAAGTATGTACAACTTGATGAGCAATTTAGTGTTGATTACGGTATTGCTTATTACACTTATCAAGGTAATAACAGCGATGGTAACTACGCTGAGGCTTACACTAAGTTTGGTTATGCAAGTGAGTACGGCCAAACTGAACTTAACTTTTGGTACAGCTGGGACTACTTTGGTTACGATACAGGGCATGTTATTTCGATGATTGCTCACACGTATGAGCTGGCTCCAAACCATGCACTACGTGCCAGCTTTGATATTTCAAACTCACTTGATGGTGATAAGTTTGAGTGGGATGAGAACAAGGGTGATAAATCATACCACCACTACCGCTTAGCATACCAAACAAGCTACGAAGGTTTTGGTATTGAAGTGGCCGCTGAAAACACAAGCTTAGATAATGATGCGTCTGATGAGCGTATTGTACTTGCTATTTCACGCACATTTGATTTTTAATACAATAATTACTGATTGCACAAAGAATGCCACTCTATTTCGAGTGGCATTTTTATGTGTAACTAACTAACAATATCCCAAGCACTTGTACCCGATGCTGAAAGGTTACTGGTGTTATTGCGTAATACTTTATTACCTACATTAACCGATGACTCAGGGCGGCTAACTAAATATCCCTGAACAGAGCTCACACCCATTTTTTTAACGAGTTCAAACTGCCCTATTTCTTCAACGCCTTCTGCAACAATTTTAAGACCTAGCTTTTTCCCAAGATCACTAATTGTATTTAATATATCGTTATATTTTTGGCTTTTATTGGCTTGTGCTATAAACGAGCGATCAATTTTAATAACATCTATTGGTAAATCCGCTAATGTACTTAAAGAACTAAAACCTGTACCAAAGTCATCAATAGCAATAGTGATACCCTCTTCTCTTAGCCTACTTAGCTCTTTAATAATTCTTGGACTGGCTTTAATGAAAGTTGATTCGGTAATTTCCAGCATTAAGGACGTAGCGGGTAAGCCGGTTTTTTTAAGTTTTTTCATTACCCAATCATAAACATCACGATGCTTTAGTTGAATGCCCGAAACGTTAACAGATATTTTTACTTTGCGCATACCTGCATTGTGCCAAGCAGCCATTTGCCGACACGATTCAAGCATAATCCAATCGCCAAGCTCTAATATTAAATTAGACTCCTCTGCTATTGGTATAAACTCTGAAGGGGGGATCATACCCTCAACTGGGTGGTCCCAGCGTGTAAGCGCTTCGAAGTAATCAATCATACAATCTTCAACATGCACAATTGGCTGAAAAGATAAGTACAAATCTTTACAAGCGACTGCTATGCGTAGCTCTTCGAGTAAATAATGGTAACGGCGCATTTTGTTACCCATTTCTGGTGAGTAAACTTTAAATATCCCCTTACCATCGCTTTTAGCCCTATACATAGCCACGTCAGCTAATTGCAAAAGAGCCTGCGGCGTTGATGCACTTTCTGGATAAGCCGCAATACCAATGCTGGCACTAATTTTTACTATTTTGTTACCTAGCACAAAGTCTTTTTCAAGCTCACTAAGCACGTGTTTAGCAATTTCAACAACTCTGTCGCTATCATCAAGTAACTCTATAAAAATGGAAAATTCATCTCCTCCCAACCTCGATAAGTTTTGTTCTAATTGGTTAGCACTATTTATATTACTTAATTTATGGTGGCGTAGAACATTGGCAAGGCGAGTAGCAACTTGAACTAATATTTCATCACCAAAACTATGACCAAATGAGTCGTTTACTTGTTTAAAGCCATCAAGGTCGATAAACAGGAGTGCGCATTTGAGATCTTCTTGGTTAGCATGATTAATTTGTCTGTCGATATGTTCAATATAAGCATGGCGGTCAATTAACAGCGTCAGTTTGTCTTGGCCACGGCTAGCGCATTTTAATCCCAGACTCTAGCAGGGTTGAGCGGTAATCATCGTCTAGCCCTGCCATTTTCTTTTTCCTCGCCATACTTGCTGACTTAGATGCATCTTGTTTAAAAAGCGCCATGGCTATCTTTCGCATTACATTAAACATTAATGGCCCTTGAAGTTTGCGTATTCTCGATTCATCTTCTCTGAAGTTCATATCAAGCATCCAATGCATGCTTTCAACCTGCCAGTGACTGCGTACTGCATTGAGTGCTTGCGCTGCATTTAAGTCTAATGAACTTATATACCAGCGTGTTTCAGTGGTATCCGACCCTGCCGACTTATCATGAACTTCAGCCCTGACCTTAATAATACTCGTTAAGCCAGGCC
Organism: Pseudoalteromonas sp. TAE79; assembly: GCF_000498015.1. Lineage (NCBI taxonomy): Bacteria > Pseudomonadati > Pseudomonadota > Gammaproteobacteria > Alteromonadales > Pseudoalteromonadaceae > Pseudoalteromonas > Pseudoalteromonas sp. TAE79. The sequence continues at coordinate 4,080 of NZ_AUTL01000112.1, read as the reverse complement.
AACGATAATCCTTGCCTAGCCAGCTTTTATCTATAAGTAACTGCTGGCATGTACGTGTTTCAACACGCCCATGTCCTGAGCTTATTTCGGTATGTTCATCACAATTATGCTTAGTTAACCTTTCACGCTCGCACTTGTGCCACCACGCTTCTAGTTCCTTTTGCATGCCTGAATGATTACCTTTAAGTGCAAGAATATAATCTGCTTTTTGTTGGATGATTTGTTTTGCTATTTCTTGTTGGCATCCCATCGCATCTAACGTAATGATACTGTTTTCAATATCGAGCAGGGTGAGTAATTCTGGTATTGCGGTGATTTCATTTGTTTTATTATCAACAGCCGTCTGCCCAAGCACTAACTGGTGTTGGCAACTCCATGCACTGACCGTGTGTAAGGCACTTTTTCTGTCTTTTGTGGTAAATGAACGCCGTGCGGTTTTGCCATCGATAGCGATGATATCTGCACCTGTAGTTTCAATCAGTGATGATATCCAAGATTGAAATGCCCTTTCTATTTCATTTGCTTTTAACCGACACATGACGCGAGCAATCGTGTCATGTTTTGGAATTCCTGCGTTGAACGTACCGTATTTTTTTAACCAATCAAGTTTTAGGTGCCCAAAGTCTTCAATATCTTCCCATCCTTCTGCACCAGAGAGCACAGCGCTAATAGCAAGGAGAAGAATATCGATAAGTTCATGCTTTTTACAACGTTCAATGCGAGGATCTGTAATTGAATTAAAATGTTTCAGAAAAGTAGTGCTCATATTTATGCGACCAAGTAATTATTATGCCTTGATCTGATCACTACTTGCTCTATAAGTTCAATTTATAATGATCTTGCCGTGTGCTTGCAGGAGCCGTTAATATTGTTTTATTTGTGGTGGAATAATACTTCTGTTACTTTCTGATTGTTAATAACAATAAAGAATAGACATGCAACTCAACTCCCCTAAATCAATTGGTATTTTACTTGGTACGCTTTACGGCATATTTATGCGGCTGTTTATAGAGCTAGTCAATGCTTACAATTTAAGTAGCCTAGTCTCTATATCATTTATGTTTTTAGTGCCCGTTGCAATTGGTTATATTCGTGTTCACTTTGAGTACAATGAATCAAAAACATTAACTAAAAGGCAAATGGTCACGATTGCTTGGCAGCCTATTTTTGTTTTTTTATTTGTAAGTGTAATTACTTTACTTGAAGGCAGTATTTGTGTGGCTATGGCTTTGCCTGCTTTTATGTTTTTTGCCAGCATTGGTGGATTACTTGCGGGTTTTGTTAGAAAGCGTGAAATAAAAAAAGCGAATAGTTCTTTATTATCAATCGCGTTGTTACCTATATTGCTCTCACCTATTGAAGTTAATTTTTTAAATTTATCAAAAACATACGAAGTAACAAATTCAATAACTATTAACGCGCCCATCAATGCTGTGTGGCAACAGTTAGCTAATGTGAGTGATATAAAACCACAGGAAGTGCCTTTTTCACTCACTCAATTAATTGGTGTACCAAAGCCATTAAAGGCAAGTATGAATGCAAGCGGTATAGGCGCTGCTCGCACAAGTACTTGGCAAAAAGGGGTTATATTTAAAGAAGTTATTACAGATTGGCAACCAAATAAACAGATGCTTTATAGATTTGACATAGACCCAGATACTATTCCCGATGACGCTCTCGATAAACACGTAAAACTAGGCGGTGAATACTTTTCTCCACTTTACGGTGGTTATCAGCTAAGTGAAGATAAAAGCGGCAATACAATTTTAACTTTAAAAACGACCGTGCAAGACAATACAAACTTTGGTATTTATTCGCGAATATGGGGAGAGGTGATATTTCAAGATTTTCATCATTCACTTTTAACGTTGATGAAAAACAGAGCTGAAAAGTCACTTATCGCAACTGTTTCTTATAATTAGCTTGAGCCATCATATTTCTAAAAAATATTACACACTAAAAGGTAAAGCCTTTGCATTTGCAAAGGCTTATGTTTTAACAGCCAATTTTTACCAAATCATTTCTACAAATTCAGGGTGGTCGATATACGGGTTACGATTACCTTGAAACTCAAACGCTGCTTGGTTGCGGTCAAGTTCCATTTGGCTTACAGGATCGCTGTTATGCCAGTTAAGCAGCATGGCTACAACCCAGCTTTCAAACACTTGATTGCTTGAACCATTAAGTACAGCATTACTTGAGGTCGTTTTGGTTTGCCAAGCGCCTATTACATTTTCGTAGCGCGTTGCCATGTAAAAATAAGCGCGAGCAAAGTCACCTTTAAATTCGTCAATTGGCTCAAATACAGTACCAGAGTAATTTAATGAACTTGCGGCAGAACCTAATTTACTTCCGTTAGTTGATGTAAATGAAGCGCTTGCTACTTCACCAAATGGGAAATTACTACGTTTTGAGTTTACATAACCGTCGGTTGCGTAAATATGATGCACATCTGAGTTCATTGGCTCAATAGTGCCGCCAAACCAGCTTTTAGGAAACGAATGCTCACGGTTGTAACAGCCGCCTTCTCCACTATAGTTACCACATTGGTCACTCACCGCAGTATAATTGTAGCTATCTGAGCCGTTTGGTTTCTCGCTATACATATCTAAAATGCTGTTATCGTTTTCAAAGTATTTATCACGTGCAGATGAGTCGTAAAAATTCCAAATAGCCGAGTAATCCTGTGCATTATGATCTTTAATAATATTATAAAGCTCAGTTTTTAGTGCATAACCTGATAACCCTTGAGCAGTAACATAGTAGCCAGTGGGTGTTGGGTTGGTCCCGCCGCCATCACCAGAGCCACTACCTAAAGTAAATGCGGTGCTGTCTGTATTATTAAAACTTGCACCGCTAGCAAGTGTGGTAGAGCCTTGCTTAAGCGCATAGTTGCCATTACCTGTTGAACAACACATGCCATCGCCGTAGCTGTCGCTAATAACAAGTGTGTAAGTACCATCAGTTAGGCATATTTGCTCATCATACTGAGTGTTTGATGCGTAACCACTGCCGTTAGCAACAGCGCTACCTTGATTGTTATTAACGGCCCAGCTAGTTTCGCTACCGTAATTATCGGTGTTAAGCGTTAAGGTAAGGCTATTATCGGTGCAACTTGTTGATGCGTTGCCATCAGTATTTGGTAAAAAGTTATCTACGTATACGATTTCGCTGCCATCAAATCCACTTACATCGTAAAACCTAAGCCCAACACTAATTGTTTTATCACTGCTTGCTGTATAGCTATGGCTAATTGTTTGCCATTGGTTAGTTTGTGCTTGATTCGAATAGCCTTGATAGCCATCTACATATAAGCGCGCTTTAATTTTACCTTCAGTGTGGTAAACATCAGCCGAAAAGTTATAGGTTTTACCAGCTTCTACAGCAACCTGTTGTAGTAAATCAGTGTTACTTTGCGATCCTGTTGTTACATTGACAGCAGCAGAGCTACTACCGCTTTTAACTGTACTAGTTGAGCGCGTTAAGCTGATTCCGCTATCAATAGTGCTCCAAGAGCTAGGTGTATTACCTGACCATTGTTCAAATCCGCCATTAGCTACATTGGCCATTACAGGTAATGAGCCAAGTAACAAAGCGGTACTAAGTAGATTATTTTTATATTTCCCGTGTAACATAGTTGTTCCTATTTTTATTTTGAATGAAGAATATACCCTACATTAGTTAGGTTACAAAATTGTTAATTTAAAGTGCAGTAAAAAGCAATAATAAGTCTTTAATCTGTTTTTGAAGGTATTTTTATAAATTAATAACTAAATGGAATATCAAAGCAGATTCTATTCTTTTTTTATCTATGCTGAGCCCGTTATGCTACTAACTTAGAAAACCTCAACAGATACGCTCTGGATGAGGTAAAACTCATTTTTAACAATACACAAAGTGTGTTGTGTTTAATTTTCAGGGTTATGGGGAATCGATTCATGTTGTTAGGTCAACTAAATGCTGCGGCAAGCCCGCTATCGCAAGATCAAGTACAAAAGCTGCAAGGTTTAGTGGCTGAACTTAATCCAATTCAACAAGCATGGGTGAGTGGTTACTTAGCTGCAAATGCTAATTCGGCTG
>NZ_AUTL01000111.1:0-4508 GCF_000498015.1 Pseudoalteromonas sp. TAE79 | reverse complement strand
TGCATATTCCGGAGCATCGTGAACAGTGATTCCGGCCCATCGTGAACACCCGTTCTGGTTTTAGCGTGAACGCTCATTCCGGTTTTATCGTGAACACTTTTGACTGATTTTCCGGAATCGGTGTTCACACCAAACCAGTACAATTTCAACGCATTGATTATTAATTACTTTGTTAAGCTATTTCCTTTTTGTATTACTGAGGAAGGGATATGGCGACTAAGAGGATCACAATGCGTAAAATTCGAGAAGTGTTGAGGCTACATTTTGCTGCCCAACTCAGTGTCAGAAAAATAAGTGCCAGCACTAAGATCAGTGTCGGTGGTATTCAAAAACTACTCACTAAAGCCAGAGCTTTATCGTTAAGTTGGCCACTGCCCGACGAGCTTGATGATTCTGTGCTTGCTAGTCAGTTCTATCCTCGCGCCGACACTCGGCCATCCCAGCGATTTGAAGTGCCAGATTGGCCAGCCATTCGAAAAGAATTAACGGGCAAAGGCGTCACCAAGAACTTACTCTGGGAAGAATATACTCAGCAATATCCGAATCGTTGTTACAGCTATTCTCAGTTCTGCGATCGCTACATGACCTGGCTTAAAAAGCAAAAACGTTCGATGCGACAAGTGCATAAAGCAGGAGAAAAACTCTTTGTCGATTATGCGGGTCAAACGATGCCCATTGTTTGTAATGCGACGGGTGAAGTGAAGTTCGCCCAGATATTCGTGGCGGTGATGGGCGCATCAAATTATACATTTTGTGAAGCAACCTGGAGCCAAAGTCTACCCGACTGGATCGGCAGTCACGTGCGAGCATTTGAATTTATCGGCGGTATACCTGACATGGTTATCCCCGATAATTTACGCAGTGGTGTCAGTAAAGCGTGTCGCTACGACCCTGATGTTAACCCGAGTTATCAGCAATTGGCCGCGCATTATGGCACCGTGATTGTGCCTGCTCGTCCCAGAAAACCACAAGATAAAGCCAAGGCCGAAGTGGGCGTGCAAATCATTGAACGCTGGATACTCGCCAAGTTACGACACCAAACCTTTTTCTCATTAGCTGAGCTAAACCATTGCATCAAAGCCTTACTGCTTGAGGTCAATAATAAGCCCTTTAAGCAACTGAGTGGGACACGACAATCATGGTTCGAGTCAATCGACAAACCCGCCCTCGCGCCCATGCCCAAACTAGCTTATCAATTCACGGATATTAAACACGTCAAAGTGAATATTGATTATCACGTTCAGTATGATAACCATCTTTACTCGGTACCCCATCACTTGGTGGGTGAAAAGCTTGAACTTCATGCCAAAGACAACTTGATTGAGGCTTATTTCAAGCATAAACGCATCACCAGTCACCCGAGAAAATATCATCCGGGCATGACCACCACATCCGAGCACATGCCTGTAAAGCATGAGAAGCATCATAAATGGTCACCAGGGCGTTTAATGAATTGGGCGAAAGATATTGGAGATGACGTTTTGCTCTGGGTGAAAGCACAATTGGCACAGAAACAACATGAAGAACAAGCGTATCGTGTGTGCTTAGGCTTACTCAACCTATCAAGAAGCTATCCCGCCGATCGGCTCAATAACGCCTGTGCGATAGCCAATCAATACAGTTTATATCGGTTAAAACATATCAAAGACATACTCAGTAGCAACCAAGATAAATTGCCGCGAACGCAAGAAGAGCCGTCGACGTTATTGCCACAATCCCATGAAAATATCCGTGGTCCTAAAAGCTTCCATTAAGGTAAGGAAATTCTATGTTAGAACAAACGATAACTCAGCTTCGTCAACTCAAACTCAGTGGTATGGCCAACGCCTTAGTGAGCCAAATAGAACAACCAAGTACTTATGAAGGGTTGTCCTTCGATGAGCGACTACAACTGCTAGCAGACAGTGAAGCCCAAGACCGAGAGAGCCGAAAACAACAACGCTTACTTAAAGCGGCAAAACTTAAATTAGCCGCTAACGCCAGAGACATAGATTATCATCACCCGCGAGGTCTCAATCAATCGATGATGGCATCGCTACTGCAATGTGATTGGCTGAATAAATCACAAAACTTACTCATCACAGGCCCTTGCGGTAGCGGTAAAACCTATATCACTTGTGCGCTTGCGCATACAGGATGCATGAAAGGCTACAGCGTTAAATATTACCGACTCTCAAGGTTGATGCTTGCGCTGACACAAGCCAAAGCAGATGGCACTTACAGTCGAATGTTACAGTCACTCGCTAAGATCGACTTACTCGTTTTAGATGATTGGGGGCTTGAGCCACTTAAAGCGGCACAACGAAATGACTTAATGGAGATCATGGATGATAGGCACGGCAGTTCATCAACCGCCATCATCAGTCAATTACCCACCGAAGAATGGCATCAATCCATCGGCGATAATACCTTAGCCGATGCCATTTTAGATCGACTAATGCACAATGCTCATCGGATAAAATTAAAGGGGGAGTCTATGAGAAAAATTCAATCTAAAATTGACCATCGTGAACACTTAGGTTAAAAATGTCATGAACCCAATGCGTGGAATTTAAGTGTTCACGATAAAACCGGAATCGGTGTTCACCATCACCGGAATACGCAGCATTGCGTTTCTTTCTTTATCAAGTTCAACTTTCATTTGTTCTTGATGATCTACAACAGCTTTTAAACGATGAACAAATTGAGGGCTGCATATGTAATCATAAATAGCTTCCATTTGTGCCTTTTAATCGAGGCTTTGTTTTGAAGAACGCTTGTTGCAGAGCGTGATCATCCCACTTCTCATCAAGCGGCCAGTAAGTAATATCTAACTCTGCTGATTTACAGGCATATTTAGACACGATTGAGGGTGAAACAGATAAGCTTGTTGCTATCTGACGATGACTGAGTTTACAGCTGTATTTGTCGGAGGACATTAAAGTATGAAACTCGACAATAAATACTAAAACCATGACAATAAAGTTCGAAACTTTTCGATGCTATTTGTCGCAGTCTGCCTTTTGTTCTAACAAGCTTTTGCCCCAAAACGTGTTAAAGCAATTATTCTATAGGTCGGCTTTGAGCGATAACCGGACACTGAAAAAGTTAAATTTATTCCTGTGTTTTAAGTAGAAATCTAATTTTGTCCAATAACATTATTAAACGCCGTTTTGGGGCAAAATAACATGCTTAATTCCTAGCTGTTTTAATTACTTGTTTACAAAGGTAATTATTGGTGAAATTATCAGGGTATGTAATATACGCCGTTTCGGTGTGTTATAAACCACCAAAATGGTGTTCAATAAGCTGTTAGCTGTTTTGCTATGTTCTAGGCTTTTTTCAAATAAAAACATCGACTTTCTTTTTGTCGGTTAACAATAAAGCAGCCTTTTCTTGATATAAATCAAAAGTATCGTCTGATATAAATTTATCAAACGTATTAATTATTTCTTTCATGTAAGAGGCTCTTACTTGATAAGTCTGACGTTCAGGATATTCTTTAGCAAGTCCATCTAATTTCTCTGAACTATTAGAAAAATACTCCATAACATTAATTTTTTTATCAGGATCTACATCCCCTCCACCATAAGAAAGGATCCTAAGTTTAGACTCTAAACTATTCATATCTTCTCTTTTTTTGGATATTATGGGGTTTCCTGACTTACCTAATCTAACTGGTTCATCACTATCGTATTTTTGTGTGTATTCTCGTTCCATTTCATTCACATTTTTAACAATACTATGAAGTTCTTTTATACTCATATTAGAAAAGTTGAGCTCTTCTTTTTTAAATACTTTTTCATATGCACTTCCCTCAATTAATGATGAATCAAAAGCATTATTGTCTTTTTTTTCTTTAACTTTAGGATCAAGGTGAGTTGTGTTTATATTAATTTTTAAGCCACTTTCGCTTGTTTTAGTAGAAAAGCTTTTTATTTCTTCATCATCACTGTTTGTAAAAATAGATATTTTACTTTCAAATAGAGTAGGTAGTAGATTGGTGCTGATTTTCATAAAAATCCTTTTTCATATGTCGTTTTCTTTTATCGACATAATTTTATAAAACTTAAGCTTTTATTTTAGATTGTTTTCTATTAACGACTCATAGGGCTGAGTCGTTAATAGAAAGTTTAACTAGCCACCAGATCTTACTTCATAAGTAATTCCACCATAAGTAGATCCAGTTGTTGTTTTATTTTCAACTTCCCAATAATAAGTGCCTGCATTAAAGATAGAAGTGGAAACTGCTACGCTATATCCGCCAGCAACTCTATCTCCATTGCTATCAACCAAAGTCACTTTGAAATCATGTCCGTCATAGTTTCTTAAAATTGCAAAACCGTATCTACGGCAATTACCACCATCATAAGTAAAGCTTGCAATAGTTCGAGTCTGCTCCAATTTAAGACTAGTGTATCTAGTGTAAATTGTAGGGCTACAACGTTCATATTCACTGGTTGTTTGCTCATTTTTAGCTGCTTCTTCAAAATCAAGAATAGAATTCAATGATGCAACTTGATCATGTT
>NZ_AUTL01000110.1:0-3280 GCF_000498015.1 Pseudoalteromonas sp. TAE79 | reverse complement strand
TTTTTTCACGATACATTGTAGGTTGGCGTGTATCAACGACAATGCACACAGAGCTTATTCTTGATGCGTTAGAGCAAGCTATTTGGCATCGTGGCAACCCCGAAGGGTTAATTCACCACAGCGACAGAGGCAGCCAATATTTGTCTATACGATACACTGAGCGACTTGCTGAAGCTGGAATTCAAGCGTCTGTAGGCAGTGTGGGTGACTCTTATGACAATGCATTGGCTGAAACAATAAATGGATTATTTAAAACAGAGATTATTCGCAGAAATGGCCCGTGGAAGAATGTTGATGCTGTTGAATACGCAACGTTAGAGTGGGTCAATTGGTTTAATAATCAACGCTTATTATCTTCAATTGGGTATATTTCACCAGCTCAATATGAAACAGACTACTATGATAATTTAAACGAGTCAGGTAAAGTGGCCTGACTTAAACAAACTGGTCTCCGATGAACTCGGGGCGATTCAGTTCTCAACCACTCAAAATCATGGCGGTGGCCAAGTTAGAGTTTATGTATTTCAGTTCGGTTACGGTAATACAAACAACGCAACGTTTGCAGGTTCTAGTGTATCTGCCACATCTAGCACTCCTAGATGTGGAGCAAACCTAAGTACTTGTAGTGCAGGCCAAACAGTTACTGGATTCCTCCATCAATTCGATTTTTTGGCGCATCAAATATAAGTGGTACTGTTAATGTTTCAGCAAATTCGATAGCATCACCATTTGGTTTTTGGAGTGATTCTGTTTTCGTTCAATAATTAACACACAAGAATTAGAGCACAACCCATGTTCACAATGACACACGAACATGGGTATTTAACCAATAAGTTTTACAATATCAAACACTCTAGACTTAGCTTCAATTGCATTTCTCATTTGAGCTGACCCGTCACTATGTAATTTTAGGCTTTCCAATTCCTTAGTCACGTGAGCTACATAATTAACTTTTTCATCTAAATTAAAATCAATACTTGGTGGTGTATACATATCAAGCATTTGACCGCTAGAAATTAACTTATTGTCATAAAGCTCTTTAGCCATTCCCATTACTTCATTTCCAGAAATATTGGTCATATCGTATTTATTTGCAATTTCTTGCCATTTAGCTTCAGCATTGCGACCGGCAGAGCTGATTGAAACGGTGTCTGTTTCGGTTTTCTTGGTTGTGTTAGTAGCCTGTCCATCATTTATTCTTGTGCTTAACGCGCTATGTTGGGCTGACTCAGCATGATTAACATACGGTGTATTAGTAATTTGCATATTTGCTCCCTTATTAAATATTGCAACGACAATGCTTATATCAGAGCAAGTAGCAGGCCAACAAATCGAAACCTGTTATTTGCAACAGGTTTTTTAGAAGTATTAATACTAATCTCACAAACTAAGTGATCATTTATATGGGTTAAAACCACTAACTACTGCGTTATTTATTTAATTATTAGAACAGCTAGTTATGTAAAAAAGCCTTGTGTTTAATGATTTTCCTCCGCCTAAAATAGATCACTTAATTAATGAAAGTGGTATAAGCACGAAAGTACACATCGAGGTAGAAATGTCAGTGATTTTAGCCAACAGAAGCGGCAAATGGGAAATAGTATGGTTTAATAACGGCAAACTATTGCCGATTAAATAAGGGGATAATTAAGTATTCATTTAAATCTCGAATGAATGAGATCTAGCCTAGCGATAATTTTGTTGCTTCAGTTGATACTTTTTCAAATACATCATTCAATATTCTATAAATCGTAGCCGAACCCAAGTCATAATCTTTTGCCAATTGACCAATGGGTACACCTTCTTTCCTTTTATTATAAATTTCTAAATCTATTTCATCGGTTCTTTTTGTTGGTCGACCAAATTTAACGCCGTGCTCTTTAGCTTTAGCAATACCCTCTAGTTGCCGCTCAGAGCGTAAATCAGTTTCAAATTCGGCAATGGCTGCTAACATGTTAAACATTAACCTTCCAGTGGGAGTAGATGTATCAATTGCTTGGTCAATTACTACTAGATCAATATTTTCTGCCTGAAAGCGCTCCGCAACTTGTGATAAGTGAATAACGGAACGCGCAAGACGGTCTAATCTGGTGATAACAAAAGTGTCCCCTTCCCGAAGATAATTCATGCACTTTTGAAACTCTGGTCGAGCCGCTGTTTTACCACTTTGCTTTTCATGATAAATTTTATCGCAGCCAACTTGATTTAACTTATCAAGTTGCACTTCTAAACTTTGACCTGTTGAGCTTACTCTCGCGTATCCAATTTTTGACATTTTTTTATCGTATACTTTAAGATGTTTTGATAAAAACATTATGAGAGTACTTTTGATAATAGTCAAATATAGTTATCATAAAGTATAGCTTTTTGTAAACTAACTCAATAAAGGATTTTAAGTTATGAAATATTCACATTTACTCCCTGCAACAATGTTTGTTGTTGCTGCTGCAAGTTTTTCTTTCAATGCAATCAGTGCTGATACTTCGGTTACAGAGTCATCTTCGATTCAAGTACAAGAGCAACATGATCAAGTTGCATCATTGAATTCTATTCTTGATTTTGAAGAAGCAGCTAAAAATGAGCAAACAACCAGTGAATATGAACGTTGTAGCCCTACAATTTACACTAGATACACTAGTCTTAAATTGGAGCAGACTCGAACTATTGCAAGCTTTACTTATGATGGTGGTAATTGCCGTAGATACGGTTTTGCAATTTTAAGAAACTATGACGGACATGATTTCAAAGTGACTTTGGTTGATAGCAATGGAGATAGAGTTGCTGGCGGATATAGCGTAGCAGTTTCCACTTCTATCTTTAATGCAGGCACTTATTATTGGGAAGTTGAAAATAAAACAACAACTGGATCTACTTATGGTGGAATTACTTATGAAGTAAGATCTGGTGGCTAGTTAAACTTTCTATTAACGACTCAGCCCTATGAGTCGTTAATAGAAAACAATCTAAAATAAAAGCTTAAGTTTTATAAAATTATGTCGATAAAAGAAAACGACATATGAAAAAGGATTTTTATGAAAATCAGCACCAATCTACTACCTACTCTATTTGAAAGTAAAATATCTATTTTTACAAACAGTGATGATGAAGAAATAAAAAGCTTTTCTACTAAAACAAGCGAAAGTGGCTTAAAAATTAATATAAACACAACTCACCTTGATCCTAAAGTTAAAGAAAAAAAAGACAATAATGCTTTTGATTCATCATTAATTGAGGGAAGTGCATATGAAAAAGTATTTAAAAAAGAAGAGCTCAACTTTTC
>NZ_AUTL01000109.1:0-2042 GCF_000498015.1 Pseudoalteromonas sp. TAE79 | reverse complement strand
GTGTAAAGTTTTCTGGCGAATTCAATTATACCTTATCTTCATGCTGTTTGTTTTTCATACCACAAAGATCAACACGCCCTAGTCTGCCCTCTGAATTCAAAGCTTCCCATTGTGTATTTCTTTGCTGTAAAGCCTCCTGTTTTAAAAGCATTTCTTTTTTTCTTTTTATCTCTGCTATTTTAACGGTAATCCCCCCATTTTTAATGGAGGCTAGCTGTAGAATTTCCGTTGTTTAATTTTTCCAGCTTTTGTATGGGTGTTATACCACCTAGGCCCATGTTAGGGCGTTCATTATTATAAGTCCATAGCCAATCAGTCGCTCTGTCTTGTAACTCACTAATATCACTATAAATATAATGACTCAGCCAGTCGTAACGAACCGTTCGGTTGAAGCGCAAGCGCTCTATATAGGCATTTTGCTGCGGGTTACCGGGTTGAATAAACCGTAATTCGATATCATTATTTAACGCCCATTGCGCTAGCTGCTTGCTAATATATTCAGGCCCATTATCACATCTGATAGCTTTAGGTTTACCACGCCACTCTATAATTTGATTTAACGAGCGGATCACACGTTCAGCAGGCAGTGATAAATCAGCGTCAATAGTCAGCCCTTCACGATTAAAGTCATCAATGACATTAAACAATCGACATGCTCTGTCATCCGCTAATTGATCATGCATAAAATCCATTGACCAACATTCATTGATGGTTTCTGGTACTGCCAATGGCTCAGGCTTATCTCTATTTAAGCGTTTCCTTGGCTTGATCCGCAAATTTAACTCAAGATCACGGTAAATGCGGTAAACTTGCTTGTGATTCCACTTGTGCTTTTTTACATTACGCAAATATAAAAAACATAATCCAAAACCCCAGCTTCGCTTTGACTCAGTCAAATCGAGTAACAGCTCTGCTATTTTTAGATTTTCATTTCTTAATATCGGTGTATAGCGATAACACGTTTCACTTATCATAAAAGTACGGCAAGCTAAGGCAATACTCATTTTATTTGTGCTAACGACTTCATGTGCCAATACTTTACGCTCAGAAGCCGTTACCACTTTTTTGCCATAGCCTCTTGAATGACCTCAGATTTGAGCCGCTCTTCAGCATACATTTTCTTTAAACGGCGGTTTTCATCTTCAAGCTCTTTCATGCGCGTCATTAAAGACGCATCCTGTAGTGGTACAGTGATTTTGGCCACCCATTAAGAAAGAATTCTTTCAATGCAATCAGTGCTGATACTTCGGTTACAGAGTCATCTTCGATTCAAGTACAAGAGAACATGATCAAGTTGCATCATTGAATTCTATTCTTGATTTTGAAGAAGCAGCTAAAAATGAGCAAACAACCAGTGAATATGAACGTTGTAGCCCTACAATTTACACTAGATACACTAGTCTTAAATTGGAGCAGACTCGAACTATTGCAAGCTTTACTTATGATGGTGGTAATTGCCGTAGATACGGTTTTGCAATTTTAAGAAACTATGACGGACATGATTTCAAAGTGACTTTGGTTGATAGCAATGGAGATAGAGTTGCTGGCGGATATAGCGTAGCAGTTTCCACTTCTATCTTTAATGCAGGCACTTATTATTGGGAAGTTGAAAATAAAACAACAACTGGATCTACTTATGGTGGAATTACTTATGAAGTAAGATCTGGTGGCTAGTTAAACTTTCTATTAACGACTCAGCCCTATGAGTCGTTAATAGAAAACAATCTAAAATAAAAGCTTAAGTTTTATAAAATTATGTCGATAAAAGAAAACGACATATGAAAAAGGATTTTTATGAAAATCAGCACCAATCTACTACCTACTCTATTTGAAAGTAAAATATCTATTTTTACAAACAGTGATGATGAAGAAATAAAAAGCTTTTCTACTAAAACAAGCGAAAGTGGCTTAAAAATTAATATAAACACAACTCACCTTGATCCTAAAGTTAAAGAAAAAAAAGACAATAATGCTTTTGATTCATCATTAATTGAGGGAAGTGCATATGAAAAAGTATTTAAAAAAGAAGAGCTCAACTTTTC